>JAKFUT010000142.1 GCA_021732565.1 Candidatus Obscuribacterales bacterium | reverse complement strand
GGAGATTTGGTTCAATGAACACCACTGGTATCTCGATTCCCAAGCGAAAAGCAACAACACCAATCATGCTAAGAAGGGGCTTGGTTGGCAGTTGGATACTTACTGCACTTTTGTGTTTTTCTGTTTCATTGGGGTGGCAACAGCGGCAGGATGCAAGTAAAACTCTTGGAATAGATGCTGCCCCGTCTGTGGTGGCGGCGCATCAGATCAAAATCTATATTGAGACTCTCGACGCCGATCTTGCAAATGAGTTGCTTGGTCGTCCAGGCGAAATGGATTCTTATATAAAAGACTTTGATAATGCACGAGTCGAGATCGGAAAAAATCTAATCGCAGCGGCCAAGAATATAACGTACGGTGATGCGGAGCTGGTTCCGATCCAGCATATTCAGGAATCCTTGGGACGGTATCTGATGACGGCGCAGGCTGCGCGTGAGGCTCACAATCGTGCCGACCAGGACGGCATGCTCGCCCAATATCGCAATGGTTGCAAGATTCTCAAACAGGACCTTGTGCCTGCTGCCGAGGCCTTGAACATTGCTAACAACAGTGTTCTGCAAACCACTTACAATAATCAGAAATCGGAATCGACACTAACAATGTCACTCGTGTCGCTGTCGGGCGTATGTTTGCTCATCATTCTAGTCGGGATGCAGGTGTATTTGAGAGTCAAATTTCGCCGTCGGTTTAATGCTCCGCTGCTGGTAGCAACAGTTATCTCCACCTTGTTTGTCTGCTACACCACAGCCGCATTTGCAGCCAATCTCAAAGATATGAAAGGGATTAAGGAAGATTCCTACGAATCAGTTCTGGCGTTGCTTGACGCGCGCGCTGACGCGTATGAAGCAAATGCTGCCGAAAGCAGATGGCTTCTGGACCGTCAGAACAAGGCTGAGCATGCGGAAACTTTTCGTGAATTCACCGCTAGATTGGCAAGGTTCACCGGTGATCAAACATTCCAGAATGCCGTGGCAATCGGACAGAAGCGGAATCTCGCTTTCAGCGCCGAATTGAGGCGAGGGCACACACCAGTGGAGGCCGGGCTAGTGACACGAAGTCGGTATCCCTTCAGCGGGTTCGATGGTGCACTAAGACGTGCCTTAGATAACATTACGTTTCCTGACAGTAATCCCGATCGAGATGAGCCTACTCAATCTGTTGAGACATTAAGGACGTTCGGTGTTTACTACAGTTTGGACGCTCGAATCCGGAACCTTGAGAATTCGGGGCAACACGCTCAAGCCCTGGCCTTTTGTCTCAGTACGAAGGCGGGTGACAGTAACTGGGCCTTCTTTCAGTTCGATCAAGCATTGGGAAAATGGTTGAAGCTCAATCAAGATTGGATGGCGCGGTACACCAACAACGCCCTGGCGGATATAAACGGTCTTCAATATCTTTCGCCGGTGGTCGCTCTTGTGGTGGCTCTGCTGGCTTTCCTTGGAATGCGCTCACGGTTGAATGAGTATAATTGACCTCAGCTTCGACGACGCTCACTGAGCTGCGCACGTTCTACCGCCAGGGCCGTTTGACTGACGAATGTCTCGAACAAATGCATTTCGTCAGGCTGGCCGAATCTCTCGTATGATCTCGGTGCAACGCCTATTACTCCAATAGCACCTCTGGTACCCATCAAAGGAACATAGACTGCGTTGGCACCGGCTAACGTTGCTGTGGTTGCGCCGGCCGGCTGCTCATTGATGAATACCCATTGTGCAACTCCCAGCTCTTTCGAATCAATCGGGAATCCGTTTTGGTCCTTGCATACTTGAAATAGCCGTCTATCCTTATCTGCCAGAAAGAGAACAACTTTGCTTTCGGAGCTTTCGGCTATGTGCATGAGTGAAATTTCTACTACTTGTTTGGTACTCATTGCGGTGGCCTGCTCTCTGCTCATGGCATACAGCGCTGCTGTTTGACGCTCTTTCTTTCGCGCAAGAACGGCTTGCTGCTTAACTGTCGATGTTAACGTGCTCAACACCAGACCGACGGTGAGCATTACAACAAATGTGATCATATACTGTCCGTCTGTTACCGCGAACGAGAGGTAAGGTGGAACAAGAAAGAAATCAAATGCAGCCACCCCCAGCACTGCTGCCACCACTGAGGGACCTTTGCCAAAGTTGACTGCCACGAAAACAATTCCGAGCAAGTACAACATCGCTAAATTCACTGGTTCCAGACGATGCAATAACAATTTTGCCACCACCGTGACAGAGGCAACAAGGGTCAGTGAGTAAATATAATGCCGCCAATTAATGGATGGTGGTTTGTATTCATCGGTTCGCTCCTCTGGCGCTTTTTTGTCACCCGTAATGACATAAACGTCTATATTGCCACTGCCACGCACCAGATCGTCCACCACCGAGCCGAAAAGAATCTCACGCCAGCGTGGTTGAGCTGGTTTTCCAATGACAATTTGCGATGCGTTCAATCGTTGGGCATACTTCACGAGCTCCTCGGCTACATTGCTTCCTGACAAAGTTGCTGTTTGTGCTCCAAGGCGCTGTGCTAAGCGTAGTGTGTGCGTCACTCGCCGGCGATCGGCCTCTGATAGTCGTGCTGCTGAATCAGGTGTTTCGACATAAGCGGCGATCCATTCAGCTCGCTGGTTTACAGCTATGCGTTTTGTTGCCCGAACTAATCTGGCAGATAGGGGGCTGGGCCCTACGCAGACGAGAATTCGCCCGGTTACAGGCCAGACTTCTTGTACTGCTTCGTTTTGCCGATATTTGAGCATCTCTGCATCGACACGGTTGGCCGTTATCCGCAAAGCCAGTTCACGAAGTGCTATGAGATTGCGCTTTTTGAAGAAATTTTCCAACGCCGTTTTGGCAGTTTCAGCAATATAGATCTTGCCTTCGTTCAATCTTTGAATGAGCTCATCGGGAGGCAGGTCGACTAGTTCGATCTCATTGGCGTTTTCAAATACGGAATCTGGTACGGTTTCGCGTACTTGCACGCCTGTAATCTGTGCAACGAGGTCATTCACACTCTCCAGATGTTGGATGTTTACAGTGGTAAGTACATCGACTCCGGCCTGCAACAACTCTTCCACATCTTGCCAACGCTTTTCATGTCTTGAACCTGGAGCATTCGTGTGGGCAAGTTCATCTACAAGAACAACTTCAGGTTTGCGTTCTAGTACTCCATCTAAATCAAATTCCTGAAGGCTAGTTCCCTTATATGCGATTACCTTTGGGGGCATTATTGGTATTCCATCCAACAATGCCTCCGTCTCTTTCCTTCCATGGGTCACCACCATACCGCCAACGATGTCTGCGCCTTCTTTCAGAAGATTGCGCGCGTCCTCCAGCATGGTATATGTCTTCCCTACGCCAGCAGAGGCACCAAGAAAGATTTTCAAGTGGCCCTTTCCTTGTGTGGCTTCTTCCTGCTTGATCCGGGCAAGAATTTCTTCGGGACTCTTTCTTATTTCATCCACTTACTCGGCCTGTCTTGTACCTTTGGGTAGTGCCTCAAGTGCCATGTTCAATCGTAAGACATTGACAGCTGGTTCGCCAATGAGACCGAGGTAGCGTTCCTCACTGTATTTCTTGATCAACTCCTGCACTTGCGATTCAGACAAGTTTCTAGCTTTGGCAACTCGCTTGGATTGAAGAAGCGCATTAGCAGGAGTAATTGCCGGATCCAATCCGGAGGCGGAGCGTGTTACCGCGTCAACCGGCACCAATACGTCCTTTGCCAGATCATTCTCCTTACGGTAGTTTTCCGCTTCCTGTTTTATGCCTGCGAAAGACTGATCGCCTAAAATAAGTTTGCGGGATGTCGGACCGTAGTTTGTGCCACCGGAAGCTTCACCGGCATATCCGGAGCCGGCAGCCGATGGTCGAGGGTGGAAGAACTCGGGTTTGCTGAAACCCTGTGCGAGGAGTTCCGACCCTACTACTTTGTCGCCCTGCTTGGCCAGAGACCCGTTTGCTTGAAATGGAAAGCAAACCTGGCAGATAGCAGTGATGATACAAGGAAAAATAATGCCTGTAGCAATTGCCAGCACAAGGGTGGCTCTGATTGAAGGTAATAATAGACCAATCATGAAATTGTTCCTTAGCTTGAGGGTGCTAATTTCAGAAGTACCAGAGCTTGATCGATGGCCCATATTCCGGGGAAAGGAATCACCAGCCCCCCGAGTCCATAAATGACCAGATTTCGAGCCAGCAGAGATTGGGCACTCATCGGGCGATAGGCTACTCCTCTCAGTGCCAGTGGTATTAGTGCAACAATGATTAGAGCGTTGAATATTACGGCCGAGAGAATTGCCGACTCGGGAGAATGGAGGCGCATGATGTTCAGTTCCCATAGCGGGCCATGTTGTCCCGGAGACGCCGCATACAGGGTTCCAAACATGGCGGGCAAAATAGCGAAATATTTGGCCACATCATTGGAAATTGAAAAGGTCGTGAGTGCACCGCGAGTCATCAATAGTTGCTTTCCGATCTCGACCACCTCTATCAGTTTTGTAGGATTGGAATCGAGGTCGATCATATTCCCTGCTTCCTTGGCTGCCTGAGTGCCTGTATTCATCGCCACTCCGACATCGGCGGCAGCGAGGGCCGGTGCGTCGTTCGTGCCGTCTCCTGTCATGGCGACGAGGCGTCCTCCGGTTTGTTCGCGTTGAATCAATTGCATTTTTAGTTCCGGTGTAGCTTCCGCCAGAAAGTCATCGACACCGGCCTCACTTGCAATTGCAGCAGCGGTGAGTGGATTATCCCCCGTGATCATGACGGTGCGAATTCCCATTGCTCTCAGTTGAATGAAGCGTTCTTTCATTCCACCCTTAACCACATCTTTGAGGTGGATTACTCCAAGCATGCCTCTGGTGCTGTCCGCCACCGCTAAAGGCGTGCCGCCTGCTTGTGCAATGGTCGTAACTATTCGCTCTAATTCCACCGGTACAGGAAGATTTCTAGTCTCCCTCATATACTTATAGACAGCCTCGGTGGCGCCTTTGCGTATCTCGCGGCCCTGAACATTGACGCCGCTCATGCGAGTTTGCGCGGTGAATGGAATGAACTGCAGATCGGGAGACGCTACATCGCGTTCGCGCAAACCATATTGCTTAGCGAGAACAACTACTGATCTTCCCTCGGGAGTTTCGTCCGACAATGAGGATAACTGGGCTGCATCGGCCAGTTCCTGGATGGTAACACCGGGGGCTGGAACAAATTCCACCGCCTGGCGGTTACCGAGCGTGATTGTCCCTGTCTTATCCAACAACAGGGTATCGACATCTCCTGCGGCCTCCACTGCTTTGCCGCTCATCGCCAGAACATTGTGCTGAAGAACCCTGTCCATACCAGCAATACCGATTGCGGAAAGTAAACCGCCAATGGTCGTAGGTATCAGGCAGACGAGAAGAGAAATAAGCGAGAACACATCGGGAATTCGTCCCGACTCGGCTGCCCGGGCGGAATAGGCGGAGAACGGAAGTAGGGTGGCGACGGCTAGAAGAAAGACTATAGTCAACCCTGCAAGGAGAATGTCGAGTGCAATCTCATTGGGGGTCTTCTGCCTCTCTGCACCTTCTACAAGTGCTATCATGCGATCGAGAAATGTCTGACCGGGATCAACTGTAATTCTGATTCTTAGCCAATCGGAAAGGACGGTGGTACCACCGGTGACGGCACTGCGATCACCGCCGCTTTCCCGAATCACAGGTGCGGACTCACCGGTAATAGCGCTTTCGTTTACTGTAGCCACGCCCTCAATTATTTCGCCATCGCTGGGAATTACTTCACCGGCCTGAACAAAAACAATGTCGCCTTTTCGCAAAGCGGTCGCCGGTACAGTCTCCGTCTTGCCATTTGCCTCGCGGCGGGCAGTTGCATCTTTACGCCCCCGCTTAAGTGTGTCCGCCTGCGCTTTACCTCGGCCCTCTGCCATTGCTTCGGCAAAATTTGCAAACAAAACGGTAAACCAGAGCCAGATCGTAATTTGACACTGAAAGAGCAGCGTTGCAGAGGCGGTGCCTGAAACGAGATTACGCAGGAAGATGACAGTGGTGATCAAGCTTCCCACCGCTACAACAAACATTACCGGATTCTTGGCCAGCAACCGAGGATCAAGCTTCATGATGGCATCCTTCAGCGCTCGTTTGACGATGGGCGGATCCAGCAAAGGCCGTGATTTTTTCTTGGGAGTGATGATGTCTAATTCATTCATGGTTACTCATTAATGCCTATTTGACTGATCTATTTGTTCGATGGAGTTGTTAGAAGAGCCGCCGGCTGTTCATCAGAAATTCTTCCACTATCGGGCCAAGCGTCAGAACGGGGAAGAAAGTTAGAGCCCCCACAATGATGATCACACCCGTCAGGAGGACCACGAACAACCAGGAATAGGTCGGAAACGTTCCGCTTGTTGCCGGAACATGCTTCTTCCCTGCCAGCGCACCCGCCATGGCCAGCACTGGCACCATCATCAGAAATCGGCCAATGAACATGGCAATTCCAAGTAAAGTGTTGTAGAACGGCGTATTTACAGAAATGCCGGCAAACGCCGAACCATTGTTGCCGGTGGCAGAAGAGAAGGCATAGAGGATCTCGGAAAGTCCGTGAGGACCGCCATTGTTGACGTTATTCCAGGTTGCGCCCTGCGGGTTGATGAAAGACTTCTCCGGAAAATCGAGCACCGTGGAGATACCCGTGAACACCAGAATCGAGAAGGCTGCGGCCAGCACAAAGAGCATTGCCATTTTTACTTCCTTCTTTTCGATTTTCTTGCCGACATATTCAGGAGTGCGACCAACCATCAAACCGGCTATGAATACTGTCAATACGGCATAAACTAGCATTCCGTAGAGTCCTGATCCAACTCCGCCAAAGACAATTTCGCCAAGCTGAATATTCAAAAGGGTGACGAGCCCTCCAATCGGGGTTAACGAATCGTGCATACAGTTAACCGCACCACAACTAGCATCGGTGGTGACAACAGCAAAGAGCGCGGAGTTTGCCAGCCCGAAACGTACTTCTTTTCCTTCCATATTGCCACCACTATCGCCAAGCGCGGCTGTCGTGATTTCCACTCCCTGGTCTTGCATATTGGGGTTTCCAATCGCTTCGAATTGATAGCACAAGAAGGTTCCGGCAAACCAGAGAACAAACATGGCCGCCAGCAATGCCCAACCCTGGCGTGTGTCTCCAACGGCCTTGCCGAAACTGTAAGTGAGACCGGCGGGCAAAAGAAAGATACTGATCATCTGAATGAAGTTACTCAGCGGCGTCGGATTTTCAAAAGGGTGCGCGCTATTGGCATTTAGGAAGCCACCGCCATTGATGCCGAGCATTTTGATCCATTCCTGGGAAGCAATTGGTCCAAGTGGAATTATTTGCTTAGCTCCCTCAAGAGTCGAAGCCACCTGGTAGGCGTCGAAAGTTTGAGGGACGCCCTGCGCAGCAAGGAACAGGCTGTATACAATACCCATTGGCATAAGTATGTACAGGCACGAACGAGTAAGGTCTGTCCAAAAATTGCCCACACCACCAGCGGTGCGTCTGGCAAAACCCCGTATGAACGCAGCCGCAACGGCCAGACCAACCGCCGCTGAGATCCAATTGTGGTAGGCCAGTCCTAGCATTTGCGAGAGATAAGACATGGTATTCTCGCCGCTGTATGCTTGCCAATTTGTATTGGTAGTAAATGACATAGCGGTGTTGAAGGCCAGGTCCGGCGTCAGTGCCGTGGCATAGGCCGGTGCTTGCTCCGTTGAGAAATGCATGGGATTGAGCGGAAGAAACCCCTGCAAACGCAGAATTGCGTATGTAAATAGCATTGATATCAACGAGAAAGCGAGCATGCTCTGGCCATACTCGATCCAGGTCATATCCTTTTCAGGGTTGATGCCGAATAATTTATAGGTGAGGCGTTCCAGCCAACCGAGAACACCACTTAAGATGTGTTTTTCTCCCTCTACGACTTTGAGCATATAGGAACCAAGCGGTTTGGTTACTACAAGAAGTATGAGTGCGAAGAGGAATATTTGAGTCCAACCAATGAGTGTCACTGGTGTAATCCTTTATATTCGTTCGGGAAATAACAATGCGTACAGCAAGTAAATCAACAGTCCTGCGGCTGCCAGACCGGTAAGAAAATTGTCAAAAAGCATTTTAATCAGTGCCCTTCTAAACCCTGTCACAACCCAAAATGTATGCACTTCCCAGCGCAAACAGAATGATGGAAAGGGCAACAAATAATACATCTAACATAGTTACAATCCTGACTAAAAAGATACGATCACATCCTGCGACACTCCTAATGCGCAGCATCATAATCACTTTGAGAAATTCTGGAGCTATCCAGCTCTGCGGCCGGATAGGTAATCGCAAGCATCTCCATGAGAACGAGTGTGAATTCCTTTCTAACCTTTACTTTAGACTTGATGGAGTTAAAGCTGCATCAAATTTTTCCGACCTGGTATTAAGACGGCATCAAGGTCGGAATGCTCGTTATTGTTATGTGAAATAGAATGGCGTATACCTATTGTTGGAGAAGCGTTTCTGGACAATCTCAAGGGCGCTGCAGATGCCGGAGGTTTGTCGATTCAACAACGATTCGTTTGGATATTCTGTTGGTATTTCTTCATCAAGAAGGCAGAGAATAATCCGGATCTGCAAATTGTAAGCGTTTATTGAAGAACAAGAATAGCAAGAGGAGACGACAGGTATAGACTTGGACTCAGGGCAAACTTACGATCGTGCGAAAAGAAGTAAAAATTAGAACAAAAAACTGAGAATCGGCGTTAATACGCCGTAAAAAAAATGAAACAAGACAGCGTTGAAATGAAATATGGTCTAAGCTCCCGTCAGCAGAAATGTTTCTGGAAATCCGGCTTGTGGCGGGACTATCCGTAGGATGACAGCACCGGAGCATCAGGAAAGTTCCAGACCAGGGGTCGGCATGGGGCTTGCAGTCTGTCGCGGGCTAGTAGAAGCACACGGAGGCAAGTTAACTGCCTGAAACCGTTCTGAAGGAGGCGCATTGTTTTGCGTATCTCTGCCACATCTATCGCAAGAGGAGGCATTATGAATCAGTCTTTGAGAGTGGTGGTTATTGATGATGAGCCACAAATTCGCAGGGCGCTACGTACAGGATTGGAGCGTTTTTCATTCAAGGTTACCCTATGCGAGTCAGGCGATCGTGGGCTTGATGAGATTTCGGTGGCGGTGCCTGATGCCGTGATTCTAGATCTGGCCATGCAGGGCATTGATGGAATGGAGGTCTGCCGTCAATTGCGGGAATGGTCTAATGTACCAATAATTGTGTTGTCGGTTCGCGATAGTGAAGACGATAAAATAAAAGCTCTGGAGCTGGGGGCTGATGATTATTTGACCAAGCCGTTCGGCATACGCGAACTGGTTGCCAGACTGAGAGCTGTGCTGCGACGAACATCCAACGAACAGACGAGTGAATCTACTTTCTTTTGTGGCGGACTGTTGATTGATTACACAAAGCGGATGGTAACACGAGATGGTAACCATGTCCGGTTGACTCCAAAGGAATACGACCTCCTTCGCTACATGGTGGCCAATGTTGATCGAGTGCTCACACACAGTCAGCTGCTATCTAAGGTGTGGGGTTCGGAATTCTGCGATGATCACCACACCTTGCGGGTGCACATTGCAAATCTTCGCAATAAGATCGAGCGGCAAGCTGATCGGCCGCAGTTTATTCATACGGAAACACGCATAGGTTATCGATTCCAGAGTTCTGCTGGCATTGAACGTATCTGATCGGTGCTGCTTACTGCCGGCGCCTGCGAATCTTCCGGCGCCCCTCACGCAAAAATACAGGTCAATTGCACAGATCCTGAGCGCCGGATCTACCCGGTGAGGCCTTATTCGTTATAAGCACCACTCTCAAACGGAAAATTCAGCGAGTGTGAGGGCTCACCGCTAGAACGGAAGCCATTTTTCAAGCAAAAAGTTCCGCTAGAATGTTACGTTCAACCTGGTGCCCGCTACAAATATTCCCGGTTGCGGTCGAACCGCGCCTGGCGACCAGATGTACTGAAAGTCAGGAGAAACTGAAATGTTCTTGTTCAGTTGGAATTTGTAATAAACTTCCAGTGTCTTTTCACCAGTAGCAGCCAGCCCCGGGAGCATGGTTCCCAGATTAGCATTTACCTGGTCTATGGTCGTGGCCGGTACTGCGTTAAGAGCAAGAAACGCCGGAGTTGCCGGCGTAACGGTTCCGCGCCTGTAGGAGCTGATTGTACCAAATGCGATACCAGCAGCGTCGTCGGGTCTTCTCTTCGTAATCAGCTTGATTGGAAGTTCAGCACCAATTGACCAGGCCTGGCGCGAGGATAACAATCCTCCTAAAAAGACTTCGGCCAATTGCTTGTCATTGATTCCATAGCGTCCGAAAATGCCAATGTCCTTCCAGATGCGCTGGTCAAAGTTGAAGTAACAGCCCACCGGACCGCCATGAGTCGGTGTTCCCCCCGGAAGAATGGAAAGCAATCCAGACGGCGATGTATCTAATGGCGTGGTAAATGGCTTGGACGACCCTGCTCGGAAATTGAAGTTCCAGAAGCCGGCACGAAAGTTGCCTTCTTTCTTGAAGAACTTGTGTCCAACTTGCACCTCACTATTGGTGCCAAATCCACCGAAAAAGTCTCGATCAGCAAGAGAGATAAGCCCGCTGGTGCCTCGTATAAAGGCCTTTCCGTGAAGCAAAGACTGCTCAACCTGGAAGAGAGCAGATGGTCCTATAAAGTTGGGGCGCCACGAAATATTATTGACGAACTGTGTGTTGAGGAACTGCAAAGTTTCATTGTTTGCTAGATTGTTGGTGTCGAAAATGTTCGAGAAATTATTGAGGCCGATTTGAAAATTCCCTTTCGTTGTTGGGGAAAGCCTCAGCTCCTGACCGTACCAGGCTTGTTCGAGAGAGACGGTAGGGCGAGTATTATTACTGTTGTTGTTGTTAATCTGAAGGTTTGTGATTTGAACTTCATTGATACCGGTATTGAACGGGTTGGCAGAATAGTCGACTACATCGTTCTCAGGACTCATAAGATATTTGTTGCGCGGGAAAAATCTTCCGGAAGCTCCCGTAAGGCGTAGAAAGAGCTTGGCGTCGCCAATCATGTCGTCGGGCTTATGATCGTTCACTTTGCATTGGAAATTGATTCGCCCCCGCATATTGGTAGCCATGGTGTCTTTGATGCCTCGACCAGAATCTGATTGGGGCAAGAAGGTAAAGTCTCCGTTGACTTTCACTTTTTCAAGAATGTTGAGCCGTTCATTGAATTCTGCGCCTTTCTCTTCGGTGGCCTTTCCGGGGATCTGTGTGGGGAGGTCATTCTGCGCGACCACCATAGTCAACTTTCCTTTGACTTCCTGCACAACTTCTTCAAAATCGCTGGTTAGTCTGCCAATTTCAGAATAATCCACGGAAGTCATTTGCTCTCTTGGCAGTTTCGCCAGCGAGGTCACCAGTTGCCAGAAGAATGTTCCGAGCTGTTGCCGCCCCGCTCCAGGTGGCGGGCCTGTCATTGAATGCCGCCTGGCAAGGTCTTCCATATCACGACGAACCAAACTAAGATCACGCAACGCAATGGGCTGTTCAACCTGCGACGCCGTTGGTCCGGTCCAGCCAGTCGGATTGTCGGGCGGAGGAGGCGTGGAGGGAGTTTGCGGCAGCGGTTGCTGAGCCAGGTGAATGTTGTTCGATTTCGGGCGGGGCGGTACGATTTTTAATGGTGTCACTGTTAGTGGTGGCAGGTCTGCTCCACTGGTTGGTCCAGCAGCAAACAGCATCACTGATCCGGCCAGCAATACAGTGTGAAAACGCATTATTTGTTTCTCCATCAAATACGGCCACCAGGCTGCGCCTGTAAGCATGTTGTCAACCAGGAGGAAGGCCGGCGTCGAAATTGCCAAGATTCTTCGGAAACCGTGCGTTAACCGAAAAATCGCGAACTGCCCAATCTATCGATTTCCCCATCAGGGAACTGTAGCCGCACCGTGGTAAACAACGTATCAAGGAGCCGCAACCCAGTGTTAAAACGCTATCAAATCTAATCTTGACAAAACCCCGTGCCACATGTGAGAAGGGCGAATTGCAAGCGCTCTTCCGCTGGCTTAGCCCACAATAATTTTTGGTCGCCGCTCGGGGACAAGCTCCACTTTACGAAGAACTTCCCGCGTAACTGGAGCCGTTTCACCTTCCCCGAGGAAGATGTATTTAAAGACATAGCTCAATGGATGGCCTTCCGTCCAACCAAAGTATGCATGGGGCATGCTCTCAGTGGTATCGCGTAAATGCAACAAGAGCGCAGCAATTGCATTAGGTATCGCCGGGCTGGAACAACACAAGACTCGATGGCCATCGAATTCATGCCCACTTACTTCCAGGTCATCTCCAAACTCAGAAGGATCAGACAATGCTACTTCCAGGAAGATGAACGTGGCCTCTTCTGTTGTGAGCTTATGAACCTTGCGAGTTTCTGATTCTTTGGCGCCGTAGTCTAGCCCGCCTGGACGATGGGCTAGCAAGCAAATCTGCCCGCTGGTACTAAGAGCTTGTTGAACGAATTCCCGGGCTTTTTCATCCAAAGTTACCGAATGAATTCGAAGTTCAAGGGAACGCAGAGCCCGTGAGATCAAAGACGAAATGAGAATGGCTCCAATGAAGAAAGACGCAATTTGCAGGCCTTCTGGACGTTCTATAATGTTTGCAACAGAAGTATAGACAAATACAAGGAATATGGGTACGAACAGCAGTCGCTTAGCCATGCCTTCCCGCCAGCTGGCAAGCATCACCGCAAACGCTGCGGAGGTGAATAAGACTAAAACTCCCGTGGCATAGGCTCCTGCCTGCGCATCTACATCGGCGCGGAATAAGCACGTGACGACAAACGTGATCAAAGTAAAGATAACAACCAGGGGGCGCTGCGCGCGAGCCCAGTTGGGCGCCATGCCGTATCGCGGAAGATACCGAGGCACCAGGTTCAATAGTCCGGCCATGGCAGATGCCCCGGCGAACCACAAGATTAAAATGGTGCTGACATCATATATGGTACCAAACCCCTCACCAAAATATTTATGCGCCAGGTAAGCTAAGGCTCTTCCGTTGGCTTCTCCTCCGACCTTGAACATTGCTTCTGGAATTAAAACTGTGGTTAGGACGCTGCTAAACATCAACAGTACTGCCATGATTAACGCCGCAACGAGCAGTAGTTTGCGAGTGTTAGAAATGCGTTTTGCAGGCTCTTCCGGGTCATCATTTGCATCGCCTTTCACCAGGGGCATCACAGCCACGCCGGTTTCAAATCCGGACATGCCCAGCGCTAGTTTAGGAAAAAGGATCAATGAGACTCCGACCATGGCGGGAATGGAGTGATGGAGAACAAACAATTTGTTCGTCCAATCGGACAGTACTGCCGGGTTGGCAATGATCTCCATAGTCGCCTTTGCAATTACAATTGTATTGGCCACGAGATACAAGAATACGATTTGTACAGATAAACCGATTGCCTCTCGAAAGCCCTTGAGAAAAACTCCTCCGAGAATTGCCAACATCCCCACTGTGACTGCGATACGTTGGAGATGGAAAGGATCACTAC
Organism: Candidatus Obscuribacterales bacterium; assembly: GCA_021732565.1. Lineage (GTDB taxonomy): Bacteria > Cyanobacteriota > Vampirovibrionia > Obscuribacterales > Obscuribacteraceae > JAKFUT01. Next base: position 11,156 of record JAKFUT010000142.1, on the reverse strand, counting down.
CGAAATATTGGCGAACCATCGGATTTTCCACGATGTGAGCAGTTGCGTCCGCCGCCGACAATGTAATGGTAATAACGAAATCAGTAGCGGCGAATCCAAGTAAAATGAGTACTAAAGTTTTCGCGCGCCATCCGGGCAGCAAGTGCTCCAACATGGAGATGCTGCCCTGTCCGTGCGGGCTTGCTTTAGCAACGCGCGAGTACAGCGGTACTAATCCAAAGAGAGTAACAATCACTACTATCAGTGTCGCTATCGGTGAGAGGAGGCCGGCGGCAAGATATGCTATACCCGGCTGATAGCCCAGCGTGGAGAAATAGTCCACTCCGGTAAGGCACATCACTTTCCACCATGCATCCTGGTGGGGTGGCTCCGCTTTCGGGTTGCGTCTGACGCCTTCAAAAAACCAACGGCGGAATTCGTTTTGCAAAGTCACTGACCTGCGGTCGCTCGTGATCACTATGGCTCCCCGGTTCAATGACCTGCAACATTTGAGGTGAATATTTCGACATCGGACTACACTTACACAGGTCGGGATTTAACTGTACTTCTCATCAAGATGGCATCAATGCGTTAGTTTGAACGTCAAGAAAGTATCAAGGGCAAGTAAGTCCACGACAAAAGGAAGTGGCGCCATTCCTTGATTTGTGCCAGCAATAAGACTGATCAAGAAAGGCTCACGGACTAGTCAAGGTCCTCAAGCGGTTCCTTCATACGGATTCCGAATTGTCTTGTGCGTGTCAATCTAGCAATCTTCTGTCAAATCAATTTGTGCGCCCTGCACGCCATAAGTTCAAGAATCGGAGCGACAAAAAACTACCTTCGCTGAAAAATGCGTATAGTATGGACGTAGCAGCCGCCGGGGCTGTTTGTAGAAGTGAATCAGTATGGAAAATCAGGAAGAGCAATTAGTCGCAGCTGTGACTAACACCATAGGCCAGAGACAGAGCAACCGAAATTGGAAACCGCCAACTAACAGCAGTGTACTTGATTATCTGAAGGCTGTGGTCGTGGTGATCTCATGCACATTAGTGGCTTACTTTATGAGCAGATATTTTGATCTGTCAAACGTGGTAATGGCATATTTGCTGGGGGTAGTCATTGTATCAAGCAAATACAGTCGTGGTCCGGCGATACTAGCTTCTGTGTTGAGCGTGGCTGCCTTCGATTTCTTTTTTGTGCCACCAAAATTAACATTTGTTGTTAGTGATACTCAGTACCTGGTGACATTTGTAGTAATGCTTGTTGTTGCTCTGGTGATTAGTACATTGACTCTGAGAATAAGACAGCAGGCAGAAGCTGCGATGATAAGAGAGGTGCGAACCGCTGCTCTGTATTCCATGAATCGAGAGTTGGCTTCTACCCTTGACAGGAATAGCTTGATCATCACTGGACTCAGGCACATAAGCGAAGTGTTCATATGCCGCACCGCGCTGTTCCTCGCCACAGGAAACAATCAGCTGACGTTGGCTGGCAGAGGTAAAGGAATATATGCATTAGAATCACCGGATTTCGGAGTGGCACTTTGGGTTTACGAAAACAAACAAGCGGCCGGCATCGGAACAAATACGCTGCCGGGAGCCAGTGCTCTCTATATTCCTATTTTAGGAGCCAATAGAACTATAGGAATTCTGGCTGTGGCTCCTGAGATTCCCAATCGATTCATGGCACCTGATCAAATGAATTTGCTGGAGGCATTTGGAAATCAGATGGCAGTTGCTTGCGAGCGGTCTCTCTTGTCTGACGAAAATGAGCAAGCGCGTTTGCAGGTAAAAAGCGAGCAACTCCGCAATTCACTTCTAAGTTCCGTTTCACACGATTTACGGACTCCTCTTGCCACCATAACCGGTGCAGCCAGCAGCGTGCTGGAAGGAACTGAGCGTATGGACCTGGCCAGTTGCCGGGCTATGGTAAAGGAAATCTATGACGAGTCTATACGGCTGAACCGCATCGTGAGCAACCTGTTAGACATGACGAAGCTTCAATCCGGCACATTGACAATTGTGAAACAGCTCCACTCCATGGAGGAAATCGTTGGTTCGGCCTTGAGCTGTTTGGAAGACAGGTTGGTCAGTCATTCCATAAAAACTGTTATACCAGTCGACCTTCCTTTTGTGCTTGTGGACGCAATGTTGATACAGCAAGTTCTGGTCAACTTGATTGAGAACGCGTTAAAATATACTCCTGAACGTAGCCTCATTGAAGTCTCTGCCGCTTGCGAAAATGGAACTGTTGTTGTTGCCGTGGCCGATAATGGACCTGGTATACCCGCTTCCCTGCGAGAAAAGATATTTGAGAAGTTCTTTCGTGAGTCGAGCACGGAACGAGCCAGCGGTTTCGGCCTGGGGTTGGCAATCTGCGCGGCAATCGTTGAAGCGCACGGAGGAAGAATTCGAGTAGACGGTCGCGCCGGCGGCGGTGCCATCTTTAAGTTCGATTTGGAGGTTGGCACCCCGCCCCCCGAACTAGAACGTATTGATCCAGAAGAAGTGGTGCAGGATAGTAGCGATGGCTGAAGCTGTTGTCGGGCTAGTCCTCAGACTTTGAAAAACGGTACCCGATCCCGACCTCGGTGCGGATAAGTGTCGGGCGCTTCGGATGCCGTTCGATTTTGTTTCTCAAGTTGGCCACGTGTACACGAAGAGTGTGGTGATCGTCTGCGAAATTCTCTCCCCAAATCTTCGTTAGCAACTGGCGGTGAGTCAAGACTCGATTCACGTTCACCGACATGTACTTGAGCAGGTCATATTCTTTGGGCGTCAAGTGAACTTGTTTACCCTCGGACCTCACCAATCTCTTGCCGTAATCGATTGTGAGCCCCGTGCATGAAAATGTTGAATCACCATTGTCCTGATTTGCAGTGCGCCTGAGTACCGCTCGCAGACGAGCAATCAACTCTCCCATGCCGAAGGGTTTTGTAACATAGTCGTCTGCTAGCTCGAGCGCGCTAATTTTATCTTCTTCGTTGTTGTGATCCGACAGAATGATTATGGGTACGTTCGACCATTCACGTACCTCCTTGCATACCTCCAGTCCGTCTGTACCTGGCATCGCCAGACCAAGAATGATAGCGTCAGGCATCCGTGTCGCCACTGCATCGAGGCCCTGCTTACCTGTTTGACAGATGGTCACGCTAAACGAATACTGCTCAAGACCATTTCGAAGTGCGCCTCTGATCTGTGGATCATCGTCAATCACTAGTACATTGAATTGTTCAGTCATATATATCGAGCGAAGATATGTGTGTCGGAACCCGGGAGTGTTTCTTGATGCTCATTGGCAAGGAATTAGTTGGAGCATGTTGGCTAACACTGATTAAGATGGATTGGAAGGGAGCTTCCATTACCATATATTGCTCAATGGGCAAAAATAGCGTTTTGACGCCATCTTGATACCGGTGAACGGAAACTTGACGACTTCTTTATAGGCACGACCTTGACTCCGTTAATCGGCCGGGAAACATAACGAATGTGGTGGCTGACAAGATGATTTCTTTGCAGAATCTTGATAGACAAAGTAGTACCCTTACGCGGGGTCAAGTCAGTGACACTGTTATGTCGGCTACACCTATGGTTTCCAATTTGCTGTGATTCGATTTTGTTCTGAAACGCAGATCGCAGGCAAAAATTCTTCAACTTAATTCTGCTGGAATCGAAGGGCACCAGATTGTTTTACCGACATTTCTTTGCGAGGCGAAACGGCAATGCTTACTGTAGAGGTTCTCAACGACTGACCCGTAAGAAGAATGCAGGCCGTTCGTGCGTGTTCGTTAGACCCGAATCCGATATTGCTATGTGTGAGGTGTCGCGGTGAAATGTAAACAAGGAGCTTGCGAAGGAACTGTTGGAACAGACAATGTCTGCAATATTTGCCATGCAGCAATTTCGGTTCCTATTGGATCCTCCACCTCTGCCACATCGGCGCATGGAGAAACTAATGACGCGTTTTCGACTGCTGAAGCAGGTTCCGTACCTGAGGTTACAAAAGAGCCTGCGCCGCTCGGCTCACGATCGAAATCAACGGATTTATCCGTTGATGCCGGTGCCGCTGCGACGGCCGTTCACGTGAGTGAACACACGATTGCACACCATGCACAAGTGATTCAGTACTCGCTCGATCTGCGAGAGACGTCTATCAACAAGATACGGGCACTGCTCAAGCCCTCCGAAGTAACACCTGACAGAGGCCTGCTTGCTCAGGCTGCCGATGAGTTGAAGTCTGTCTTTCCCTACAACTATGAGGCGTGGCGATTGCATGCAGACCTGCTCATCAATGCATTGCACCTGCTTCAAACAAGGCACCTTCAGCCGGATGCCACCTTCACATTGATGGCTGTGCCGCTAAGAGAAAACGACCTCCGCGACGCAGCAGAGAATGCGCTTCGGCAGTGCGCTCATTTTGCAGACAGCAACGAGAAAATGATTGCTGCCATCGACGAGGCAAATCATATTCGTAGGAAGACTTGGTTTTAGACAAATAACGGAGTTTGCCATTCTTTTCGGACACCGTTGTTGGCGTAAAAAACTGCGAAAGTTTTGGCGACCAGACTAACAGACTTGTCGCTATGCTCTTAACATGAAGTTGGTCTGTCCTACTGTGCTCAGATGATTTCTGAAACCGCAAGAGCTGCCGGGCTGTTGGCAATTCCTGGAACAAGTGAATGTTCGCAGCCCGATTAATACTGAGAGCTCTTGATACATTCTTGATTGAGTAGACATCAAATTGTCCGAATTTTGATGACTACTTTGATTGAATAACCCAACATGCCACAGTGGGAAAGCCTCGTGTCCATCAGTCAGGGGGGAATCTTGCCATTTTGTGCGACAGCTTTCCTCTGCTTGTCGCTAGCCATGCCTGTTCGCGCCAACCTCATCTCCAGTGCAGCAGATAAGACTGACCAGCGCAGTAGCAGTACTGTAGCTCTTGGGCGAAATTTTGTGTTGAGAGGGATTGCCTTGGCGGCTGAAAAGGACTATGAACAGGCCGTTAAGAGCTTTGATGGTGCGCTCACCGTTGATCCTGAAAGTTTGGACGCAGTCGCAGCCCGCGGTATGGCGAGGCTGGCGCTGAGGCAGTATCTGGAGGCACTGGACGATTTTGATCGTGCGGTTGCGCACGAGACGAACAGCGCTGATCTCGGCTATCTCTATTCGGCCAGAGGAATGTGCTTCTTCCGAACAGGCAAGATGAGCGAAGCTCTGCACGATTTTGATCTCTCAGTGAAAATTGCGCCCGATAATGCGACTCACTGGTATCAGCGAGCATTGTTTTTCCTTGAGATTGAGCAACCGCAACAAGCCTTGGCGAATATTAATCAAGCAATTAATCTTCAACCCGATGATACAGACTTTCGCACTGTGCGAGATTGCATAATTCGCAGCTTGCTTAAGGACCAACAATGCGATGAATAGTCATCGGGTTTGACAACACCCGACATGAGCCAATCCACGCTGAATCAGCTTTCGCTATTAAAGCCACTCATAATCGCGATAGCTCTTCGATACTCCCGCTGGGTCTGCCGGTTTCTTAGGCACAGGCGGAATATACTCTGTAATGGAATGTTGGCTAGCGGATTCTCCAGGCAACCACCGCTCAAACAAGCTATCGAGTATTCTTCCAAGGACCCGGGCAACCAGGAACGCGCCCAAAATGAACAGTGTATTTTCAATCACGACGAAGGCCTCCCTTCCATAGTGATTACACTGCAGCCGGCATTAAGCTGGCGTAAATTGCACGCCACTTTTATAAAGAAAGGGCCAAGAATTACCAGGTAGTCAGTTGGAACCGGAACGGTGGGCTATCAGTGACACAGGCGAGCTTGCCCGATTACCAAACTACGAAACTTCGGGAATCTCACGTTCGTTTTGAACTCAAAAACAAGATCTTCCACTTGTTCCTGCACTGTCTGTGCCACCAGTTTTGGTAACGCTATCTGTCCCGTGGCCGGTACCAAACCAGTATTGATCGTTACCGAGCCCTCCCTCAAGGGTAACAGTCAGTTTTGTGAATCGGCCCGTTCTTTTCACGACGTTCCGCAAGAATGGAGATCTTCAGTTTCGTCTTCTTGCGAACCTTCACAAAATCGAAATTGCAGCCTCAGCAGTGTCAGAACATGTAATAATCCTCTGGAATGGTCTCAGTTGGACGCCAATCAACCTCTCCGGCTTCGGCACCTTTATATTTGAGAAAGATGGTGCTCATGGTGTCTTTGTCTAGCAGCGCCGCCTGTTGCAAACTATTAATTACCCATAGCCCGGCAACCTCAGCCTTCAACTGTTCTGCTTTTGTTAAACCTATAACCAATACCAGTAAGTGCTTGCAAAGTGATCCCTTTAGCCCTCCGCATGGTTTGAGATTCTGCGTGCAGCAAGCAAACACTCCATCGGCACCAAGCCGGCACGAATAGATCAATTCATTGTCGCTCTGGCTGCGCACAACTCCGGTCAGTCCATCCCCATGGAACTCAGCAAATAACTTGAAACGATCGCGCTTGAGCATTGTCAGTGCTTTCGACAATTTATCCGGTTTGACATTTTGTCTCAGCCCCGTCATCAAACCCTCAAACGAGACGGGTGCAGCGGGCTGTCCCTGGTTTGCAGCAATCGCCGGGTTTGGCAGTTTGCTTGACCATCGCATATCCAACCCTGGCCGGAATCCGTCGGGAAAGATCGTCTTCTCATCGTATTTGGCACCAGTCACCGTTGTATTTGTCATTTTACAGTCATAGAAATCGGCTCCGCGAAGGTCGGCCTCGCACATATTTGCATTGCTAAGATCCGCCCCTCGAAACTTTGATTTATGAACGTCGGCTCGCATGAGATTGGCACCACTGAGGTTTGCTTGCTCAAGATCAGCGTCGTGGAGATCTGCATTGCTTAAATTGCAGTTGGCCAGATCACTTTGCCGAAGTTTTGCTCTGGAGAACACAGCATTACCCAGGTCCGCACCTGCTAAAATTGCGTTGCTGAAATCAGATTTTTCCGCGCGCGCCGAACTGACGTTCGCTCTGTCTAACCGTGTATTACAGAATGTCGCCGCGTGCAGATTCGCTTCAATAAGAGAGCACTCTTCCATTGCGCACTGAGAAAAATTGGCACCGGACAGATCCAGCCTACGCAAATCGGCTTTTGGCATCACGGTATTTGAGAAATCCGCATTGCTCAAGCTGCCGACGCGGTCGCGTTCCGGCATCGGCCTGGCATTCCAACTCTCTATGCCGTCGGTTCCGCCTTTGAGTTCTTCCATAATTACTCTGTGCCGAAAGATCTCTTGCGCGCACAAGGCCCGATCCATCTCCGCTGCAGAAGGACAGGTAAGACCGAAAGCCTCGAACCATGCAAGTAGTGCTGCTTCCAGAAGCTGGCTGTCAGTGCTTCTACTGACGGAAATAGAATCAGCGCGTAAACTGGCATTCGGCCACCTGCACGCTAGTGCCACCATTGCTTCTGAAAGCGAAGAAGTGTCGCAGTAAAATTGTTCTTCGGAGCGTCCCCATTTAACCAATCTCTCCCATTGAAAATGCGTGGTCCCGACTTTTAGAAGGTACTGCTTTTTGTCCATTGTCATGGTAACACTTGTGCTATCAATGTGATGTTGAGCCACCAATCGCTCAAACTCGAGGACTTTCGCTCCAGCAGGTTCCGCAATCTTGAGACCTATCGCCCTAAAGATATCAACATTCTCCAGTTTGGCTGCCGATAGAATGGCTCCGGTAAAATCAGCACCGTCGACGGTGGCTCCTGTTAGATCCGCGCCGGAGAAATCCACGCCTTTGCAGTTTGCTCCAGACAGATTCGCACCCGCCAGCCGTGCTCGGCAAAATTTGGCATTGAGCAGATTGGCCCGGGACAAGTCCGAGCGCTCAAAGTTGGCATCGAGGAGGTCAGCATTAGCAAATATTGCACCAGTCAGGCGGGCCCCTCCAACCTTCAATCGCTGCAAGGAGCAGCCACTAAATACCGCACCGACCAAGTTTGAGTTGTTTAAGCTTTCGCTAAAGTATATTGGGCTTCCACTAAAGTTGGCTCCTTCGAAATTACATGAGTCTACCTTGTTGATGTGCAATAAACCTTGCAAATTTGCACCGCTAAAATTGCATGCACACAAGTCATACAAGCTGGCGCCGGACAAATCTGCGTTAGCGAAATCACAGTGCTCAGCCCCTTTTATCATGCATCCCTTCAAGTTTGCTCCTACAAAAGATACCCTGCGGAGCTTGGAGGGGAACTCAAAATGAACCTGCCTTGCAGTTGCACCGGCCAAATTTGCACCATCTAGATTCACGCCGGACAGGAGTCCTGGTCTGAATATAGCTTTGGCAAGATTTGCATTTGACAAATCAATCAGGAAGGTCGTCCTGAACCAATGAATTTGTACAAGCATCATCCACAGTGCTGCAACCTCTTCATCGCCAGTCAACACCTCTTCCGAATCCTCACGAGTCGGCATGAGTAAGGAGGCAAAGCTGCGCTCGTTCAGCAGCTGAATCGACGCCCCCTTTTCGTTGAGCATTCCAGCTTGCTTTTCCAAAGCCGAGATACCCCGGGATTTTCCGGAGATGAGGTAATTGAGCTGCGGAGTGACGCCATCCTGAACAATGCCGCCTCCCCTAGCAATAAGAAGTCTTCCGCACTGCTCAATTCCCGATTCGGATATTCCGGCAAATGCGAAGCTCTTGTCTTTAACAGTGCGCGCAAGCCAATTGCACATGCTCTTCTGTTCTATGTCTGCCATAAGATATCCTCCGGGTACGAAGCGGGTTCTGAAAGCGGAAGGCGGTGCAGTGATTGTTACTTCGCCAGAAGCCCTGCGAACGAGGCATCCCGCATCCTTTCGATTTGGTAGATCATAATCATGTTAGGGAATGACGAACCCGTCGCCAATTCGAACTTGTCCGGGGGAACAATGTAATCATTCAGAGGCCAGAGGCCTGAGCACCGTTCATCATTCTTTTCTGTCTAAGAGGATCTATACGCTCAAGAATTTCCTGCGAGGAACAGCCTTGGGCTTTCAAGCGCTGGATCAAGTCACGTTCTTCCACAAGGTGGACATACTTCTTAGAATCTGGATGCCACAGTGTCCGTACTACAAGATGGAGGGAAACAAGAGCTGCTAACACAATGTTTGCATACATCATCAAGTGTTTGCTTACTCCCGCAGATAGAACCGTGGACATAGGAGAAAGAAGCCCCTTTATTGGTAGGAGGATCACTGCTACAAAAAGCGCACTCGCTAGCGCTCTTATCACTTTGCTATTGCAAATTTCTGTGTTCAAAAGTCCTCTTCTTTCGAGAAGCTTGAGAAGGTAATCTGGTACAAAGAAAGCTAACAACAAGGTCACAAACATGCTTACATCGAAGGCTACATTGTCGCCATTGGTGGAACTTATGCCGTAGGCAACGTAAGCAAGTGCGGCCAACAGGATGAAAGGGATTGCCGATTGAGTAATGTCTTTCATCAGGCTATCCGGGGTTCTCTGAATCGCATAATGTACTGAATGTTTCATTCCCGTTCTTGAGTTGCATCAAACGACCGCTAACTCGAGCATGCTAGCCTACCAGCCTTAATATCCTTGCCGAAACTGTGGATCGAGCGAAGAGAACATACACGAAGTCGAAACACCCGAGCTCGTAATAACTTGCAAATATCTTTAGCTCCGCTCGATGCTAATTTCTGCGTGTCCTATACATGCTGCATCAACAATCACGCATAAACGCCCGGCGTTGGCTCGCGGGTTGGAAGGATTTCCCCGAACTGCAAACTTTCCTGCTTTTCCGTTTTCAAGCGGAGGGGCAGGCGATTAGCTGCCTCGGTCGCAGCGCATATATGAGGAAAGTGAATGCGTTCCGCGCGGGATTTGGCGTTGAAAGGGATCGAAGGAGGCACAATGAAGCAGAGGAAAAGATCGCTCATACTTGGTTCATGGGCGACAATTGCGCTGAGCTGTCAATCCGTGCTGGTGGGAATGGCTAGTGAAGCTCCGGCGCCCGCGCCTCTTCTGCCTGTGGTCACGCAATCTACGGGCAGTCTCAGCAAACTCGATTTATCAGCCGGTGCGCACGTATTAGTAGTCGGCTCCAGCGGTAGTGTCACGATCACAGGTCCTCTGAACAATGACGCTAATTCGACACTGTATGTGGTATCAACGACTAAAGGGGTGACAGGCGCCACTATTAATGCTCAAAACATTTTCAACAACGGCGTCATAACGACAGTCATACCACAGGGAGGATTGCCGGGATATGCGAATGCATTAGGCAATTTAAGCCTGACTCTTGCAGCCATTAACAATATAGTCAACCAGAATGTGATTAGCAGCGCAGGAAATCTTACGGTGCTGGCAGGCGGAAGTATTCAAAATGTGTGCCCTTCAGGAAGCTCAATTTCGCCCGTGATGCAGGCGGCGGGAACTCTAAACGTTCTTTCGCAAAACGTCGTCAATCAAGGCTTGTTTTCAGCTCTCAACGGCAATGTCATCATTGCTAATCCGTCTCTATACAACGCCACTCTCACCCGAACTTTGGGTGCTAGCTTGCTTTCAGGAGCGCTGCCAACTTCTTCCTGGTCGGTGGTCAATATCTTAAATGAGGGCGGTCGCATAGAGACTTCAAATGGCAGGGTCGAACTTGGTGGGAATCTTTCGCAGGACTCCATTTTGTCCGTTCTCGGAGGAGACATCCTTGGGGATCTTCGGCTGGAAGCCACAAAAGGTACTGTAAATGCCATTCTGGGCAGCGTTAACGGCGTAGTAGATGTATGTGCGGCTGATGCGCACGTGGGAACCGTGGGCGGTGGCGGCCTTACGCTGGGAAATCTAAACTTAAGCGGTGACCCCACATTTTTCAGTACGCAAAATATTGTTTTGAACGCGGGGGTTCTTAACTTTACTGAAAAGCTAGCCGTTGTGTCATCTCAAAACATTCTGACAGCGGCGGGAGGTACTACCATCCGTGCCGTCTCGGGCGCAGGAACCGGGCAGGATGTGCAACTTATTGCCGGTGCCAATGTAATTCAGATAAACAATCCTGTTATAAGTGCGACTGTTCCTGGAACTCCTCTTTTGTCAGGGCAGCTGATTGTGGTGAATGGTGCAAGTGCTTCCGGTGGTAACATTGATACCACGGCCGGGGCGCTGAGCATTGATACTCGTGCGTCCACCA
>JAKFUT010000118.1 GCA_021732565.1 Candidatus Obscuribacterales bacterium | reverse complement strand
GACAAGTGCTGGCGATTCTGTCATAACGCTCTAGCACATGTGCCATCCTCGATGGATACTATAGAATCGAAATGTCTTCTGAAAACATTCAACCAAAGTTTGAGGGAACGGCGACGATGATTCTAACTAGAGTCCGCTCTAGTTTGTACCTGTCAAACAACTCAAAAGACGAACTGGCAGATTTACTCAACAAAGCGCCAGAGAATGAGAAGGCCATGTTGATCGCTCCGCTCACCTCATGTTTGTACTCCGTACATCATTCATGGCGAGCCAACGCTGTGTGTGTGCTCGGATTGATTGGACCCCAAGCGCGGTCTGCGGTACCTGCAATTATTAAAGCCATGGAGGGTACGTTTACAAGTTGTAAGGGCGTCATGTGCGCAGCCGAGGCTTTGCCGAAGATTGGCGCGACTTACGCGGTGCCTGAGCTGATCAAAGCTCTTCAACATGCACCGGAACCAGATGCAACCAGCCGACGGGGGTGGTCTTACTACGACTCACACATAGTGGAGTGTCTTGAAGCATTCGGCCCGTCTGCCTGCGATGCTGCGCCGTACCTGGCTGTTCATCTACATTTTCATGCCAGTGCGAACCCGGCGCTTATCAGCATAGGGGCTGCCGCAGTCCCTGCTATTTTGAGAGAGGTAAAACGGACCACAGCAAAACGTTTGGAGTGGATGTGCTTTAATGCTGCAGTAGTTTTATCAGCAATCGGCTCCGACGCAAGCCAACCTTTGATTGATGCGTTAGAGTCGAGCGCACCCGAGAATCTAGTTGCCATATCAATGGTGTTCGGTTTCTTGCGCCTGGTACCCATGCCCCTACGTCGACGTCACGCTCTCAATGCCAACGCGGTGCCCACCCTCCAGCGACTACTTATGGATACTCGTGTTCAAAAGTATGCAAAGAAAGCATTGCTTACTCTTGAATCGCCGCCTGGATCACGCGTGAGTGCGAATACTTTCACTTCAGTGGTACTAGATACAGTGCGTTGTGGCTGGCAAATTTCGGACCAGACGAAGGGTGAATTGGCCGCCATATTTGATATTGCTCCGAACGGTAAGAAGCGGGGGCTGATCACTCCGCTTACTTCGTCTCTACAATCAGATCAATCAGTTGAGCGAGCCAACGCGGTGTATGTGCTTGGTTTGCTCGGACCGCAAGCGCAATCGGCAGTCCCCGGAATCATCAGTGCGTTAGGCTACATAAATTGCAAGGGCATAATGCAGGCCGCTGAGGCGCTGAGGGAGATTGGCGCCGCCTACGCGGTGCCCGAGCTGGTGAATGCGCTACCACAGCCACCGTCACCTCAGCAATCCATCAGCAACGGCTTTAGCCAACAGGAAAAATGTATCCTGGAGTGTCTGGAGTCCTTCGGACCGTTACTTAGCAGTAACGCGTCAATTTTTGCCGCCTTTCTGCGCAACGGCGGAACTAACACTGTCCTTGCGAATATCGGTGCTGCTGCAATTCCAGCGATCCTGAATGAGGTGGAACGAGTAAGTGGTCAACACGCCATGACTTGGGAGTGCCCTCATGCTGCAGAAGTTCTGTCAGCAATTGGCGCGGCTGCAAGTAAACCGTTAATTGACGCGCTAGAGTCGAGCACACCACAGACCCGCGAGGCCATCGCATTGGTGTTCGGTTCGTTAAGGGGGCCTGCGCTCAGTGTCGAGGCTGCGCCTGTGCTCTGTCGTTTCCTTATGGATGAATCGCAAAACGTTCGCACTCACGTAAGAAAAGCATTGCTTGAACTGGGTCCATCTGCAGCGGTGGCTGTCGGTGAGCACCTTTCTTTCAGTTCTGCGACCCTTCACCCGTCTGACCCATCAAGGATAGCGCGTGATATTCTCAAGGGATACGGGGCGTCAGCTGTTCCTGCCCTTACAGCTCATATGTCTAGCGTTAACCCTGAAAAGCAAGCGAATCTTGCGGTGTACATTCTCGGGATAGACCCGCACGACACAAACGCCGCTGAGAAGTTGATGTCGCTTCTGGGTGATGAGAACGAGAAGATAAGGTTGATTGCAGTACACGCTGTGGGTGAAGCCTGCAGAAACGCCCCGACAGGACCGCTGCCCGGTCTAATAAAAGAAAGACTGCTGCCTGCGGTAATGAAGGCATGGCAAGATCCTAAGTTTTCAGTGCGCCAGCAAGCTGCCGAGGTTTTGACAAAGATTCGACCGAGAACGGAAGATCTTACGGATACGCTGCTCCGCTCAGTGACTGCCGCCAAATCCAAGCTGCCGTCACAAGCAGACTCGGGCGAAGGAGACTCTGCGTCAAAGCCGAGCAACAAATAGCATGGTTTTTCCACCGAAAGAGGACGTCTCTTCCACGTACAAAAGGAACGGCGATGGATAACATCGAAACGAAAGTTTTGAATAAAGTGCGATCCGGCTCGTGCTTCACAACTACCTGGAGGAATGAACTAGCAGGATTGGTTAATACTCTGCTACCGCAAGAGAAGGAGATGTTGATCGTTCCGCTGGCTTTTGCATTACAGTCAGTCAACGCCTCGGAACGAGCCAACGCTATCCACGTGCTCCGAGTGCTCGGCCCGCATACCCTGCCACTTCACGTGAAGGAAGGTTTGATCAATTCGCTCATTCTGTTTTTGAAATCAGACAACATTTTGAAGGCGGAAAACACCTTTACTGAACGAGAAAACGCCGTGTATGTGCTCGGAGCATTTGGTCAACTGGCGAGACCTGCGGTTCCTGCAATTGTTCAAGTGATGAATCATTCTTGCGTTATCAAACAGGTAATCGACTCGCTGCCGAAGATCGCCGGTGACGATGCCGTGCTTGAACTGGCCGAGGCTATACCACTAGTACCGAACCACCTTCGGTATCACATTTTGGATTGGCTCGCAGACTTAGGACCATCTGCGCTCACGCATATAACACCCTATTTAGCCGGTGGTCTGGCGTTGAATGTGCTTAGGAAAATCGGTCCTGTGGCAATTCCCGCCATCTTGGACGAGGTCCGTCGAGCAAACGTAAATGATGCCGACGGACAATCTGTTTGCGCTATGGCCGGAAGCGTTCTTTCATCCTTTGGCTCTGCTGCAAACCAGCCGGTGCTTGCTGCACTGGAGTCGGGTAAGTCAGATGCCCTTCCGTCCATCCTAAAAATGCTCGCATGGTTAAGACCTCCCGCACACAGTATGAAAATGGTGCCGCGGATTTGCAGTATTCTGGTGGATGATGCTAATTTCTGCTCGGGCAGTTGTGGCTGGTACGCTAGAGATGCCTTGATTCCGCTGGGATTATCTGTGATACCGGATCTCTGTGGCTCCTTTGCCAATGCAGACCGGAGCATCTATCCAAGACTGCAACGCATTCTCACGTCATTCGGATATTCTGCAATTCCTGCACTTGTAGAAAGCATGTCGCACGTTAATACAACTGTTCAAGCTAATGCCGCTGGCGCCATCCTCAGAATTACCGCTGGCGATGAGAAAAACGCCGTGCAGCAGTTGTCTTCTATGCTTAGTGATGATGATGCGCAGATCAGGCTGATTGCGCTGGAAGCACTGGTTGGTGTTAGCGAGAAGGCCTATCCCGGCGAAATTGGCTTGCAGCTTGGACCGGACCTAATGCAGGCATGGCAGGATCCTGATTCGGTGATCCGCCGACAGGCTGACGAGGCTTGCGGGGAGATTGGCACCAGAACAAATGTCGCCGTTGACAAACTGATGCAATCCGTCTCTTGTGTGAACATTGAGCAAAGGTCGCGAACACCTGGTGAATTAATGCTGCCTTCAATGCCGGGCTACTGCCGCATGAAAGAAACCCTGGAGCGTGACTTCCCTATGAGCATGGAAATTGGCTGGGCTGACAATCCACCAAAAATGGTAATGGGGCAAATTGACTTTGAGGCGCAGCACCTGAAGGACCCCTTAAGCGCTAACTCCATCGGACAGCCCACATTTTTCAAAAGGCACATTCTTGTGCAAGTGTTTATAAAAGGCTATTTATTCAAAAACGATGGGGCGACAGGGTCCGAGAGAACTTGCGGTTTGTATGCCGATGGAGCAGCCTCTGGCAGAACTCACCCGTTATATGCGTATGATGGCGCACGCTTGATGGATATAGACGGTTCCGGTGACAAGGCAAATGTGGCTGAGATCTTGCGCGCGGAAGCAATCGGGGTGGATCAAATAGATCCTGTTGAACTTGCCTGGTTCTTCTGCCACTTACTTCTGCCACGATTTCGCCTTGGTTTTGGCATGGCCCTTCATCTTGTAGTAGAGCCCTCTGATGGTTGTGAAAAGGAGTCTATAGTTACAAGTCCATCGGTGACCGCGACTGAAAACCATGGGTGGACAGTGCATTTTTGGACCTTGTATCATCAGGGCGGATGCTCTCCGACGATACCACTATTGTGTGAGCACACCGTGCGTATTTCGCCAAATTTCGATATCACGTATGAGCAAAGCTAAGCTTGCTTGTTCGTCTACTTGTTGGGCATTACAGTACCAGATACGGTGCCTCGCGTGAAGCTATTCATTGTGTCATCTTCCGGCATATACTCTTGCGTTTTTGCGGTTTCTGCAATATTGAGCTGTTGGCTATTGCCAACGGTTTCGTGCAACGGCAAGGACTTAGGAAACCTGCGACAACTGATGCAATCCAGTCTCTACAAGTGCACCGGATATCACTCCACAGAACGGTCTGCGGTTGTAATTGGTTGCCTCCGAGCTTGGCGTTGTGTCTTCGCATGAATCGGGCAAGTTTATGACGTATCTAGATGGACCTTGTTCACCCTGCCGAATGTTAAAATACGCATTCGTGTCTAGCGAGGTAATGTCCTCATGCGGGAGCTGTCTGGCCGCTTCAAAGTAATTGAGATCGATCGAGGCAAAGAACAAAGCGAGTGTTCTGCTGAAACTAGAGCGTCTGGCACCAGTACCAGCCCCGGTCCTCTATCCGACGCAACCGTGCCCTCTTTGACCATACACGGGATCAAATTCTACCCGGGTGATGAGTTGCATTTCAAGGGTGGAATGCTTGAACATGCGCGACTCATTGGAGAACATGTGATTGCTGGCAACACATTCAGTGCAGACTGTGGGCAAATAGACGTTCGCTTTGATGGAGAGGAACGCATTGGACAGGTCTCATTCTCTCACTCATTGAGAGTAAATGGAGTTCGTTTCAAACCCGGATATTTGTACCTCTTTCCCACGGGGCACATCGCCAACGGGCAACTTGAGGAATCGGCGGAGTTTCAGGGGATTTCTCTGGGACCGGGTGAACTATTTTTCTACCCTGATGGGCGGTTGAAGTATGGCATGCTCTTTCGGCCTCAGTGTATTCAGGGTTTCAATCTGGATGCAAATTCTCCGGTATTCTTTTTTCAAAGCGGCAGATTGGACACTGGTACTCTGGTTGGCGAACAAACCATTGGTGCCAATCTCCTCTACGATGGAGGTCTGAGCTGTAGTGGGAGTTTTTCATTGCACGAAAATGCTGTTCCGCACGTTCTCAAACTGGCAACAGATCAGCTCGGAGAGCGCGCAGGTAAGCTTCTTCACTTCGATGCTGCCGGACACATGACTGGCGCGCCCCCTCCGCATTGCTGGATTCGCCTTGGGAGAAGCATCAACATCAGCGCTGTCCTACGTGAGCCACATTGTGAAAACAAAACGGCGCCCCCGGTACAAGATGGTTTCAAGAATCCAGCGCCAATCCAAAGTCAGGCGTGGATAATTTTAACGGAGCGACCGGATGATAAACCAAACCTCCTCCGTTCTCAAAACTCTAGTACACCGACTAAATTTGACGTGAAGAACTCCACGAAAGATCGGGTTACTGTGTATTGGCGAGATTTCGCTGGCAACCGTGTTCAGTATATGAATTTGCCACCAGGCGCGTCAGTATTGCAGCAGCAGACTTTCGCTAGCCACGCGTGGGAAATCGTGAACTCATCAGGCAAAACAATTCTGTGGTTCGTAGCCGGCCCTGCACCGGGTGAAGTGGTTGATTTAGGGAAACTGCTCAAGAAAGCCTCTGAACTGAAGTAGCTGATGTTTCACTGAACCCGTCATGAGCTATTGGAAATTGCCCCTAGCACCTCGTTTCGCGCTAGACGCGCTCAATGCTACGGAAAAACATTTGCTTGAAGACGAAGGTGTTTTTGGGGGTCCAAATGCCCTTACTATTCGAGAAGCGCTACAAGCTCGCATTCGCTTTCCCATGTAGAGTCCTCCCACTCTTGAATCGACTCGGAGATGCCGTCTTAATCAAACACACGAACCGATGCTACAATCGGTAAGTCGTAAGTCGACAAGTTCGGTTTGAAGGGGAGGCAACGGAAGATGACATACTCTCCGAACAATTCCAGCCAGGAGCTGTCAGCTATTGGTCTCAAGAACGGCGATCAAGTGTCCCGGGAAGAATTTCATCGCCTCTACGAAGCAATGTCAGAGAACTTTAGAGCAGAACTGATTGACGGGACAGTGTATGTAGCGCAGCCACTTGGGCTTCCCCATGCAGGAGCACACATGCGACTGAGTTCGTTGCTGGATATGTACAGGGCATTCACTCTCGGACTTGAGGCTTGCGATAATGCCACCGTAATTCTTAGTCAAGACGATGAAGTCCAACCAGATTTGTTACTGAGAATTTTGCCTGCGTTCGGAGGGCAGTCTAAGACCACGTACGAAAATTACATCGAAGGTGCACCGGAGCTGGTAGCAGAGATCGCTCATAGTAGCCGGGCAATTGATCTTAATCGTAAGCTTAGGCAATACGCCAAGTTCGGTGTACTAGAGTATCTGGTTCTCTGCCTATGGCCTGCAAGTATCTATTGGTACGATTTCCGGCAGTCACCACTTCAGACCAAAGTAGCTGACAGTTCAGGAACTTTCAAATCTTCTGTTTTCCCTGGATTATGGATACATGAAGAGTCCTTGCTAAGCATGGATTATCAAAAGTCCGTGGAAGTGCTTCAGCAGGGCTTAGCCAGCTTTGATCACGGAAGATTTGTCGATAGGCTTAAAACATCAAAGCAGAGCTGAGTGGGAATCTACCAACGCCAAACGAGCCGAAGTGTTTGCCACACGTAGGCGTCGTCAACTCATCCATTGAAGTGCGCAGGGCCCGGGGAAAGCCTACTCCTCCGGAGAATGTGGTGATTGGAGATGAAACCGACCCCACCGCGGGGCGGCAATCTTTTATTCGGGTTTCGCGATGGAAATCGCTCTTGCCAAGAGCGATAAGCCGTACCATAATGCTTTATCAGGGAAATTGTGCGGAAAGCATTTATGAGTCTGCCTTCGACAAAACGTCATACATCACGGCTCAATCATTCGGGCTTGAAGAATACTGTCACTGATGAGACCTCCACAGATATTTCTGTTGTGGCCAAAGTTGTCGTTGAGTTAGTCGCTGAAGACATAGACTCTCAATCGCCGGAAGAAAGCTTAGTTTTGTCCACTGATCAAATTCAAGTAGCCGATTCGAATGTTGGAGGGTTGCAGTCTCAGAATCCGAATAATCGGATCTCTAAAGAGGCGGACAATTTCCATAGAGATAACTTCAAAGTTTCCCGATTGTCAGCTACTCTTTCCAATTCTTTGCTCTGGTCGTGTGCCTTTCATCTGTTGATCATTGGCGTCATATGGCACATGTGCCCAATATCGCAACACAACTTCTACCGAGACACAAATCACGTAACTGTCGAATGGTCCTCTGTTGTGAACAACAGTCCAATGAAAGAACAGCCACGCACTCATGAAGGTGATGGAACCGCGAAGCCCTCTGTGCCAAACAGAATTGCTTCCGAGGCAATTGCGAAACAAATCCAGGTTGCAGACCGGGCACACTTGAGTAAGATCCTCACTCGCCCTAAGAGAGCTTTGATGCGGGTACTGCCAGCCATCTCCACTGATAATTTGCGAAAACCAACATTGGCTCCAACATCACATTCGATGCCAGGGGAACCGATTCTCAATAAAGTTCCAGAGCCTCCATTAATAGTTGAGTCGTCACCAAGCAAAGTGCCTGCTCCTCAGACCGAACCGATATCGCCTAAAGAACCATCGAGCGAAGCTGCTGCTAACATCATGCCGGTCTCGAAATTGACCAGTGCTTGGGAAACTAGTGCTTCACCACCTGTGCAAACTAAAACGGTTTCTGTAAGTGCTGCTTCGACCACGCCGGTGAGAGGAAGAAAATCGGCGGGACCAGATTCGAATTTTGGACAGGAACCTTTTACCTGGCAATTTCAAGGCGACAAATCAACTATGGGGGGGCGAGGCTGGCACCACGGTCCGGATGGCGAGTTCATTCTCGACCACATTGAAAAAAACGAACAGTTTGACGAACATAACGAAGCTGCGTCGGAATCAATGGAAGCAGCGCAGTTTTGTGAAACGCGAGCACAAAGCGCGCGGATTCGCGGTAATGTTGCTGAATATGAGCATTGGCATAAGTTAGCGGCGAAGCCTCTCGAGAAAGAACTTGCGGAACTACAAACCTATCTACCTCGAGTTGAAAAAAGAGATAAAAGCGACAGCGCACACACATATGAAAATATCGCTTTTTGCTACGCGATGCTGGGAGATAGCAGGCGGGCTCAGGCAGCCTACAAGGAGTATGAATTACGTCGCGCTGATTATTGGGCGGCACCTTATGGACATTATTCTCTTGCCTCTATATTTATGGTGCGGGGCCAGCTAGAGGAAGCGAAGCAATTGCTTCAGCGAACAGTTTCCGGATCGGGACGGGATCAATGGAACCAGGCGAACACTGATCCGGAATATCGTGTCATTTCGTGGGAGCTAATAGCCCATATCGAAGCGCTACAAGGCAACGCTACGGCTAGTTTGGCTGCTCGCGAAGAAGCGATTAAAGTTGTGCGACCGATTGCTAATCGCCCGGTACAGAATGGAGGTGGCACGCAGACAAGCTTGCAGTGGGTTATCGAAAGGCTCAAGGGGATTGGTATCTACACGGATATTTCGCAGTCAGTGAACCCGATAACTTATTGATTGAATTACTCTGCCAACAGCTCTCTTCGCGAACCTGATCGTCTCCTTCTTACCATGCAGTAACGTGCCTCTGAAAACGAAATATTGAAAAGGCGATTAAGATGAAGGTTCGGTAGAATGGATAAAGACAGAGTCTATTGGAGAGGCCACCTTTGGAATGGAGTTCGAGCTTACAGCCATTACCGAAGGCACCGTAGTAAGCACGATTCGGCGCCTTGGCCGCGAGCAGCTGACGGGGTTACTGGTCGCACTCAAATCGTTTCGCCCTTTGCTCGAGATAGTCCAACCGCTCGAAGAAAAGGAAGCAGAAAATCTGAGAGGGTACATGCGATCGCTTCTTCCTCATCAGCGTGCCACTCATATGCCTATCGAACGTTTCTATGCATTTGCTTCAGCAATAGAGTCGATCGCATTTCGTAGAGGTGATGAGAGCGGGGAGGAAGCGAGGCAAACTATTTATAGAATCATTGAATCTACGACGAGAGGTCCTGATTCCGGTGGAACGAGCGCCGTGGTGCCAGTCGATCGTGATCCAAAACCAGATCCCAAATCAGCCGCCGCAAAACCGAAACCAAGATCAGGACCGGATGAATCGTCACTTGAGCTTTCGCAGGATTGACGCGCATCCCAAAGTCTAAGGATGGAAAAACAGATTGGTATAAATCCCGAAAATATTCTCCAAGTTACATATAATCTTGTTCTCTCGCAGGAAATGCAAAGGTGGTTCGAAATGGCCGTGGTACCAATTGTTGCAGCAATACTCTACACGACTGCCGAGGACGACCAGGGCAAGGACGATCAGATCTACTCAGATGCATATGGTCTTGAGATGCAGATTGACAACGAATGGAATGCAGAGATCATTCTTCTTGCTCCTCCGAATCGCCTCTATGCTGTGACAAAGAACACGGGAGTTACGGGCGAAGACACCGCCATTGTTTCAGCGGGCATTACTGATGTGCCAATCTCAAGCGATGGCAAGCCGGATGTCTCGGAGATCAAACACCCGCAGAACAACTGGCTCATTGTTGGTGATCCACAAAATTACGATACCGATGAGACAATAACCTTAAAACTCCGGACAGCCATTGATGCTGGCTGCCGTGTTATTTATCGTGTATCTGAAAAAACAATCGGGCGGTTAGCATCGAACCTCAATGGTGTCACTGTTAGCGAATTTGCACGTATTGTAATCGCGATTACCGTTGACGAACCCGTTGAACCCGGGTCTCTCGCCGAGGCAGAGAAGCTCCCCAACTCGGACGCCGAAATAAGTGTCGAGGTAGCGAAGACTCGCCTGCAAATTGCTAGAGCCCAATTTCAATCAGTCGTCGGTACAACAAACAATCTTCGGTTCATATTTGCTGGTGCCATTACCGCTGAGAAGGCTGTTGCGCTTGTCTCAAACGAGGGATTCGACGGCGTGTTACTGACGGGTCCTTCCGATTTTTGCACGATACTTGAGATACTTGGAGCGCTGGCTGGGTAAATCCATTCAGTATTTTGTACGGTAGTAACGGACATGCCATATTGTCCAAGCTGGCGAACGAGCTACGTATTGCGCCCGGGGTGCGTCCGGCCACTTCTTGCGGGCAAGATGCCCGCGGTCCCGGGGAGGACCGAGCTCCGCCGCTGGATACAAGCTCCTTCGCGGAGTACGAACTAATGAACGACAAGCCTCCCGGGTGAGCATATCCAACTGTTGGTGACAGCGTGGGCTCCTCCGTCGGCTCGTCCGCGCCGCTCGCTACACAGCTATCCGCTGCTCAGTCGCCCGCTATAACACAGTCACCTGCTACACGGCCACACAGCCGCTTCGGGTTTGAAGAAGGGATGAGTCAGTAAACAAGCGATTTCCCGGCACAGGGGAAATCCCTTCAAGATGTAGGGGTTCTCCCGAACGGTTTCCCCTTGTTGTGTTGGAAGGGGAACAAGCAAAATGGGAACATGCGTCAACTGAGGGGGAGTGCGGATGTTTCATCATCTGACTAAGGAACGTTGCGGGAGTTATCTGTCTGGTTCGCGTGAAGATCTTGCAGCGATCTTCAGCTACCACTGGAAAACTCCTCGACATATGAGAGAAGCAATCAAGCTGCTGCTAGCCAGCTATCTTGATGACAGTGAACCGGAAGATTCCTTACGGTCAACCATGCCCATGGAGGAGTTCGCTTACCTTGAAGAAAAGGCCGAGGCGCAGCTTCAGCTTGCTGCCAATCCCTCCACCAATGAGACGTTGTTGGAATATTTGACGAGATTGCAGCCTGGCGTCCGTGTGCTTGAGCACATCGCCACCAATCCACGTTGTTCGGGCCAAACTCTTTCAAAGCTTGCACGGCACAAGTCACCTGATGTGCGAGCTGCCGTCAGTGAGAGTCAGAACTGCACCAGTGAAATACTTGAAAGCCTGGCTAGAGATGTCCACCCGGACGTGCGCTACAGACTTGCCGAAAATCCCGGAGCAGGAAAAGTCGTGCTGGAGTCTCTAAGCTCCGACGAAAATCCATTCGTTGCCTCACGGGCAAATGAAACGCTGAAGAGAATGTCCTCGGCTGTGGTGGTCGGACGATTTCCTACAGCCGAGTCAAACAGACTTCGTGTGGTCAGCGGCCAGTGACCAATCTTCTATTCTCAGCGCCGGATAAGAAACTATTTCACCTGCGCACTTGTTCGAACGGGACTTGAAGTTATTCTGCATCGCGCCAGATTATGACGTTCAGCTGGCGCCATGCGATCCAATTGTGATTTCCCTCTGCCCCCGGTTCGCTCATAAGGCGGCAACCAGCCTGTGGCAGAGGGAATTGCAATTCTCATAAAAAGAACGGAAGTTTTTGCCATTAGAAGCAAAAACTTCCGGTTGAAGATGGAGCTGCCCTTGCCACTCACCAGTGAGGTGTGGCTCTAATTGTTTGGTCTCAATTTATTGAGACTTGTTGAAGTCCGGCACTTGCGCCCCGTTCTTCGTTGAACATATTTCGCACACAGACTGCAAAAGTTTGTGTGCCTCCTTGCCCCGAGGGCGAGCGCGTACAGCCCGTAGCTGCCAGAGGGATACGCAGGTCTTTCTGTCCTCTGAAATCCACGGAGAAGAGTTTGACCTGTCCGCCGCCAACGACTCGCGAGAGTGCATCCGGAAGGCAGACCCACAGCAGGTCGCCGTCGGTGTATCCGCTTTCAAGGCTAACGACAAGTTCAATGGCGTCACCGGGTGAAAATGATCGTTGCGGTCTGCCGGCTTTTTCCAGGGCCACTCTTATTTGAAGGTCGCCGGATAGAGTGCTCCAGTCTTCGATAACTTGCGAACATTCTTCGACCGTAACCACGCCTTCCAGTACCTTGACACTGCTTATGGTGCCTGCTTTGGCCAGTGCTTCTGCAAGTGTGCAGGCGACGCCGTCAATTTCCACCTTGCCTCCACCGGCGGTTATTTTTGCCGCCTCTAGCTCCGACATCAGCACCATGGCGGCCACGGAGTCAACGGTAGAGTAGAGTCCCCCCGATTCATTGAATGACTCAATGACCGGCCCGGCAAGTTCGATGGCGCGAGACAACGATGAGCCGTCTCCAGATCTGAGGAGACAGGCCGCCGCGTAAGCTAGCTCCGTGCGATTGAAAACTTGCGTACCAAGGTAGGGATTATTCGGGAGCTTCTTGCAAAAATCGACGACTCCATTGGCGGTCTGTTTTCTAACATAATCCAGCGCCTCTTTTGTGACACCGTTGTCGCTAAATCGAATCGCGCTATAGGCGTCCTGGCATGATGCGATATTTCGCGCCGGCCAGTCCATTGTGCAAGCACGACTGGCGTCCACCGCCATTGCGTTTGCATCCTGCATAGCCTTGCGCATATCCGGCGATTTGCCATTCACCAACGCAGAGATCAAGAACAAGTAGCGTGCCACCAAGGGAGTGTAATAATCATGTGGCGAGTTGGGCGACTCAGGATACATTTTGAATCCACGCCCGCGCAGCCACATTGTTTCTTCTCTGCGAATTCCTGCTATTACAGCCGCTTCGGCTTTCAGTCTGCTCTGATCGTCAGGTGCGGTGAGATAGATCAAGCAATTGGACAGGATCTTTGCACCGGTCTGCTCGCAACATGCATGACCGTAATCTGCTGTTGCTTGCATGAGTAACTTGAATGATGTGTCTAATCCGGGGAGCACCGATAGAGACAGCAACCGAGGATTGTTAGCCAATGCGGCCGAATCATCCTGTTTCAACAGCCTCAGGGCCTTGACCCTCCGTTTCAACTTGCCGGGCTGCTGAACCTCTTTATGTCTATGAGCGAGCATCTTTCCTTCGGCGTCTTCGATAATTGCTTCATACGTGCCCGGACCGGCCGGGAATCGAAATGCCGCCGTACCTGATACCGCATCGGCGCTAAGGCCTTCTTGATCTGCAGTCAGCACTACTGGTTGACCATCGTGCAAGACAGATGCGCGAATTGTTTGATCGCGGCTACCCACTTGAATGGTTCCGAATGTAGCTTCGCCTTCTCTGGCAAAGGCAGGAAGGATAAAGTCGATAAATGGATCCTTTTCCGCGCGAAATCTAGCTTCTGCGGCAGACCAGTCCAGTCCTGAAGTTTGAAAACACTCAACGATGTAATCAGTAAATACATCAGGCAAAGTTACTTTCAGGAGAGCTTGTCCGTTAGTGACCGGAACAAAACCCGCAAACACCACTTCGGGTTCTTGCACAATGGCCTTTGCTGCTCGCTGAGGAGGGGGAGCGGTTGCAGCAGCCGTCGGAGCCGCGGCCGGAGCCGCAGGTGCTGACATCATCTGTCGCATCATCATCGGGGCCTGTGGCGGCGGTGCCGCATCATAAGACATAGCTATGGGTTGACCCCGGGCTGCTTCCGGTTCCGCGGCCGAGCCACCCCAGCCGTCGGAAACGCCCGCGGATCGGCTCAGGGATCCAAAAGCTCCTCCCAGCCCCGGGGCTGGAGGGGGCTGTGGCACTCGGTGCTCCATCGTATTCGAACTGCCCCGCCCTGCTCCCGCAGGCATGGAGCCGGAGCGCATTGAGTACTGAATATTCCGCGTTTCTACATTGATAACTTCCGTGGGATACGCGACTGCCAATGTTTTGTTTGCTTTTTCCACATGCGATTTAATACAGGCAGCCAGCCTTGTAACAGGAGTATCCGGGCTCAACAAGCGAGCATCTTTTACAATCGCATAAATTGAGGAGTTCGGTTGTGTGGTAGATATTTCTATTGTAACTTCCGCTCCCGGCTCGCTTCTTGTCGGAGCCACCACCTGCGGTGGCGCAGATGATGGTGTCACAACTGAAGCCCACCCTTCCCAGGGTTTCCCATTGGCGAAGGTTCCGATCGCGATTAGTGTTACCGGTGAATAGACATCTAACTCCAGCGTTTGACCTGGTGTTGCATTGTCAAACGTGACTTCTGTGATTCCTCTTGAGAGCAGTTTTTCAAACGGTTCCAAACCTTGCAATGCTTCGAGATCCGGATCGCTTGCGAGGTGCGCAAAATCCGACCAGCCTTCCGTTATAGATTGCCTGAGCCAATCGATGGCTTCCTCGCGTTCATTGAGGGCCGTTAGACAACACGCTATGAAGTATGAATAATACGGGTGTTTGCTTCCGGACAATTCTGCATAGGATGCCTTGAACAATTGAAGTGATTGGCGGTGGTCTCCCTGCTGGAATAGTTCTTCGGCCCGTTTGTAGCGGTCATCCGAGAGGCTGGGATGCGGGGCTGTATCAGGGTCTATGCCGTGTTTCTCGGCACCGGCATATGATGGATCTATGAGCACCACTCGTAGTGCCTCGAGTTTCGCGTGAATATTCAATCTTGCCTTCGATGCATCTACGCGATCCAATGAGACTGGCGTGGTTCGTGTGCCGCCTTCCTCCAGATAAATTCCGCGAACTTCGCGTGTATTCTCTGCCGGCAGAAGGCTACCAACAACTTCATTACCCAATGGAGAGAATACCGTGAAAGAGCGTTCGGTCTCGCGGCTCCCGGTGATAGGAACTGTGGCTGTGCGAGAAGCATCGGAAACCAGTTGTAACGACAGTGAGTGTGGTCCTTCGCCGGTCAGGTGAAACGAGAATGTGCAGCGTCCTTCTTGCGCCGTTGTCGTGATGGATTGCTGCCTTGTTCCGCGATCGAGCACCTCGACGCGCACATCACCATTCACCGGAGTGCCGTACGTTTCCAGATTTAGCGTCACCTTGAGCGCGCCATCTTTTCCGACAGTTCTATCAATCATTGCAGCAACCAACGGCACCAGGCGATACTCCGCAACGCTGAAGTTGCATGTTGCTTTTTGCTCGCCGGCAAACAACGCGTCATACTCGCCCACAGGCAAGTCTTTAAGCGTCAGTTGGCACTCCCCGTAAGCTCCCGTTTGCACCTGATGCCGCGAATAGGTGCTTCCCATACTCTGTATTTCTATGGTCTGAGAACTATTTGGACGAAGTGCATTCAGCACTAGAAGGTTGACGAAATCTCGATCTACCCGGTAGATGCTCTTATCGCAAGTTATGCTTCGTAGTTCAACGTGGTCAAGGCGGGTTTGTTCTATCTCGATTCCGGGCAGTTGGACACTGTCCCGACCAAGTAGCGATATCACACTGGGCTTGTTTTGCGTGCCACCGCCAAAGAGCTTTCGAAGCCAGGAATAACTCGGCGAGCTAAAGACTTCCTTTCCGAGAAAGGCGAAAGACTTCCCGAGGATTATATGATTACTGATGTGAGTCGCAGCGTTGGGGTCGGTTATCTTGATTCTGTCCATTATGGCCTCGCTTCGGTGTGGCTATTATTGAGCTGAAGATAGTTGACCAGGGAATTTGGTCGGCGAACTTGAGCTGGCGCGCAAGACACTGAAATTCGATTAACGCACCAGATGCGGACTAATGTTGTATGTCAAGGAGGGCGATGCATCTTCCTTCGCGAACAAACCTTTGATCTCAGGTCTGATCTCGATATGCAACCGACATCGATATTATAGATGTGTTCCTGTGGCTGTGGGTGTAGGCAGGAGCGCTTGGCATCGAAATTGGCATACGTAGCGATTACTGTTGAGAACAACCACGATCGCCCGTCCTTAGAGGGTTAATCGCGTCTTCTGGATTCACTAAATTCCGTGATGTCCACCATCGATTACCCATATTTATTGCGCCGTAAATTACAAGATTGCTCGGGGCATGCGGCATGCTTAGAGTTTTGTAGCAAGACGAGTCAGCCCGAGTACGACCCGTGAAGCCTTATCATAGTCGACTTTGTCCGGCGTATCGCTGGGCTTGTGGTAGTCCGGATATCGGTACGGTGCTGTATCTGTCACCATCAATCCCGGATATCCTACTTTCCAAAAATTTCTCTGGTCGGACCAGCCGACGCCCTTCACAATGTCCGGTGCGGTCATTCCTTCCGTGGGAAAAGATGTTTCTGCTCGAAAATTCTTAATGCAGTCAATCAAAAATGGCCGTGATTCCATGTTGCCTACGAATGCAATGAAATTTCCGCTATCAGGATAGAAGAAGCTAAATGGTGCCGGATATTGCTGGCTCCCCTTTTGATCCGAGTAGTAGCCAATTGTTTCGACTGAAATCATACCGGTGATATTTTCGGATTTTGCCTTGCAGTGCTCAGCATAGTGATAACTGCCCATCGACTTTGAGCCAAAATATGGTGGTTCTTCGTTGGGAAAAAATACGAATATGAATTCTTTCTTGCCGGTTTGTGAGTTGCGCGGATTGCTCTCTCTCTCTTGTTTTGAGATCAACCTCGCCATTTCAAGTACGGCTGCAACGCCTGTTCCGTTATCATTTGCACCGGGGCAGCCCGTCACGGTGTCGTAATGGGCACCAAATACAACGATACCATCGGATGCTTGCTTCTTCTCACCATTCGTCTCGGTCTTCGACGAGTCGGGCATTCGTGCTTCTATGTTTTTGTACTTCTTGCCGTCGACTTCAAATTCCAAGACCGCTGTGGTGTAGCCCGTTTCATCCAGTGTTTTCTTGATGTAATCAGCTGCCTTGTTCAATTGTTCAAACTTGGAGGAATTTCGTTCGCCCACATTGCCGGCAAGCTCTTCAACATGTTTTCGCAGTCTGGCGCTGAGGTTTTGCTCTTCTGAGGTGAGCGGTGGTAGTGCACCTTTAAATGAACGGCCTGGCATCGACATGATCTGATTGGCCATGGTTGCTCCAAAAACAAGCACTATCACTAAAATGAAAACGCTTGCGCTGGCGATGTTTTTGATCAAGTGAGTAGCCTCTCAGGTATGAATCGATGCATCTTTCATTGCCTTTGACGAAATGTCCGAATCTCCCAAGAGACCGAAGTCGGATGATGCAAATCGTCGGGTCTGTTGCAGAGTTTAGAGATCTCGATTTTCTTTGTCAAGAAAGACTGCCATAGAAAAAGGGGCAACCGAAGTCGCCCCTTCCCTGAAATCTACTTCAATTGGTTAGTAGATGTATAGCATCTCGCGGAATTTGGGCAGCGGCCACAATGAATCATCCACCATCAATTCCAACTCGTCAGCAACATGACGAACTGCATTGATTGCGGGAAGTACCTTACTCTGGTAGAAGCTTGCATGATGCAGTACGTCAACGTCTCCTTCATCTACTTCATGGCTTATGGCGTTCAGTTGATCGAGATTCGTTTTCAGCTTACTTACGCGCTCTGCAACTTCGCGCAGCATTTGCTCCTGCGGAGTGAGGTCGAGCCCGGATATAGCATTTTTCGTCTGCACGATGGAGGCCGCCAATCTGCCCTGGTACTCCAGTGCAGCTGGAAGGATCATCGTCGTTCCTATGTTGATTGTCATCAGCGCTTCAACATTGATTGTCTTGCAATAGCTTTCGAGCATGATGTTGTATCTGGACAACAGTTCATCTCTGCTCAATACCTTGAACTTCTCGAACAAGGACTGAGTGTCGGCACTGTTTAGAATAGGCAGCGCTTCGATGGTGTTGCGAAGATTAGGCAACCCGCGACGCTCTGCCTCTTCGTGCCATTCTCGGGAGTAGTTGTCTCCATTGAATAAAACTCGATCATTCTCGGTAAGAACGGCTTTTACTACGCTTTGAAGAGCAACGTTCAGGTCCTTTCCACCTTTGATTTCTTCTTCAATACGAGTCGAAATATGGTCGAGTGAGTCGGCGACGATGGTGTTTAGAACTGTATTGGGCCAACCGATAGATTGACTGGAACCGACAGCCCGAAATTCGAATTTATTGCCGGTAAATGCAAATGGTGAAGTGCGGTTACGATCCGAATCATCGCGGGGAAGTTCGGGCAGAGTTGATACGCCGATTTGAATGTTCTTTGTGGCGATGGCACTGTCTGCCGTTCCCGTGATTATCGAGTCCACGATGTGTGTTAGACGGTCGCCCAGATAAATGCTCATGATCGCCGGTGGTGCTTCGTTAGCTCCCAGTCGATGATCATTTGCGGCGGTCGCGATGCTTGTGCGCAGGAGAGCACCAAACTTGTTCACAGCGCGGATGACTGCCGTCAACACGACCAGGAATTGCTTGTTCTCGTGAGGCGTGGTGCCAGGCTCAAGCAAGTTGTTGCCTGCGTCGTCAGCCAGCGACCAATTGTTATGCTTACCGCTTCCATTTACTCCCGAGAATGGTTTCTCATGAAACAGGCAGCGGAAGCCGTGCTTTTGCGCAGTCTTTTTAAAGACTTCCATGAGCACCATATTGTGATCTGTAGCGATGTTGCTGCTTTCAAATACCGGTGCGACTTCAAATTGCGCCGGCGCCACTTCGTTGTGACGTGTTTTTACAGGTACGCCGAGCTTATAGAGCTCAAACTCCGCATCCATCATGAAAGACAATACTCGCTCGCGGATGGAGCCCCAGTAGTGATCTTCCATTTCCTGGCCTTTGGGCGGCTTTGCACCAAACAAGGTGCGACCGCAGTTAATCAGGTCAGGGCGGAGAAGGTAGAAGGATTCGTCAATCAGGAAATATTCCTGTTCCGGTCCCACTGTGCAAGTTACTCGTTTTGCCGCTGTATTACCGAGCAGATGTAGCAAGCGCAATCCCTGTTTATTGACCGCATCTATCGATCGAAGCAAAGGAGTCTTCTTATCCAGTGCGTGTCCGCTATAGGCGCAGAAGACGGTGGGAATACAGAGTGTCTTGCCGTTGATGCTCTCCATGATGAAAGCCGGGCTTGTCGGGTCCCAGCCGGTATATCCACGTGCTTCGAAAGTCGAGCGGATTCCGCCTGAGGGGAAACTAGACGCATCTGGTTCGCCTTGAACCAGAACTTTGCCTGAGAATTCCAGGATAGCGCCGTCGTCGCCTGAAGAAACTAGAAACGAATCATGTTTCTCAGCGGTGAGACCGGTCATCGGGTGGAACCAGTGGGTGAAGTGGGTGGCACCGCGGGCGATGGCCCAATCTTTCATGGCGTTGGCGACCACGTCTGCTAAATGTGGTTGGAGACCAACCCCTTGTTCCAGGCAGCGCTCTAACTCTTTATAGACTGCTTTAGGCAGGAGAGTCCGCATAGTATGTCGGCTAAATACGTTGGTTCCGAAAACTTCAGCCACACTTGTTTTTGTATAATCAATTGCCGATTTCACAGGTTCTCTTCCCTGTACGTGCTGTATTGCCCGCTGTCTATTCTGACCACCATGTGCCGAATTTTGGGTAGTGGTGCCCCTGTGATTTGTCGTTGTTGCTTGTGCCATTGATACTGTTCCTCTATGCTCCCATCGCCTTTAGAATTACGCGCTTTTTGCGCTGACCGTCAAACTCTGCGTAAAAAATCTGTTCCCACGGACCCAGGTCTAGCTTTCCTTCGGTAATGGGAACGGTGACCTGATGATTAATGAGAATCCGCTTTAAATGAGCATCTCCGTTGGTCTCACCGGTACGGTGGTGCTTGTAGTTTGGATTCTCCGGCGCGAGCTTCTCGAGCCACTGGTCTATATCTTCAATTAGCCCGTCTTCCCAGTCGTTTATGTAGACACCGGCTGTAATGTGCATCGCCGATATCAGAACGAAGCCCTCTGTAATTTCGCTTTCTTTCACGAAAGCGGCCACGTCGTCTGTTATTCGAATGTACTCACGCGTCTTTTTTGTGTCGAACAAAAGATACTTTGTGTGGGTCTTCAGTCCTTCCGAAACTTTCAAAGGATGCCTCCTTGAAAAGAAGTTTGTACAACCTTCACCACTCCGGGCGGGGCTGGTTGTTGCTTGCCGTTCGGTGGCTGCTCGTTTCGGCAATCGACCGATGGGGCGACAAGCAAACGGCTAGTTTAGCGCGACGAGACACTAAATGATCATTTTTTTAGCGAACAGTATACGGTTGGCAACGAACATGCTGTTTGTGCCCGTCCAGCTTGGATTTAGCCTGCAAGCCCGGTCTTAATCATCGAAACAATCATGTGTCAGCGTGCCTGCAGCACTCGTTGCATCAGCTCAGTCATTCCCGGCTTGAGCAACGCGTCGCTCGAAGTGGATAGCTCGGATAGTCTTAGCGTGCGGCCGTTCCATGATCGTAAGTGTTGAGTTGCTTGTGAAAAATCTACAGGTCTGACGGCAACCGGCTCTAGCCCGGACGTTGGAGACCACTTTGCGTCTACCTTCAAAGCTAATTGTTTGGTTCGATCTATCACCAGTGAAGAGAATGTGCGTTGATGCAATGCTTGCAATGCCTGCTCGGCTTCCGCTAACTTACCCGCTCTGCCAAGGGCTAAAGCGTTTTCGGCTTCCAGTGAAGTGCCTTCGAAAAAGGTAGTCACTCCATGCTTAGGTACAGAGACTATTCCGGTTCCTCGGACGGAATTGAAGTCGCCGCTGGTCGGTAGTACTTTGTCTGCATGGGTGTGAATCATGTGATCGGCTCTACGCCCCATAATCAGTTCGTCGGTAGTCCCTGGAAGGGTGCTGCCGAATTTGATTTTGCCGTTGCCGGTTTTGAAAAATCGTCCTTCTTCGATGCCCCTCCACGGGTTATACTGCGCAACTTCTTCTGTAGCTCGCAGTAAATCGAATGTTCCCTTTCCTCGGCCGACACCGCATACGGTGCGCACATCAGAACCGACGTAGTGCAGTGATTCCGGCACCAGGCTGCGCGCTCTAAAATCAACGCCATGCCGCACTTTCAGTGCAATCGCTTCCAGCGCGGCAACTCGGGAAGTGAGGAAGATACCACTTCCTGTTCCCGCGAGAAACCCGGGAGTTGTCTCGATGAGTTCGGCTCCGACTCGTGCGATCGTTTTACTGGTTGAAGTTGCAAGCAGTTCGCGCTCTTGCTCTTTGTCGGCATTCCATGCAGACAAAACGAACCTGCTTCCAAACACTGTGGTGCTCGCGGCGGCTCCAATGCCCATGATGGTCATGACTCCTTTGACCAGCACTGGCGAGCGCGCCAGTAAGATGGCTGAGCCCAGTCCGATTCCAGCGGAAATGGCAGATTTTTTCCACACCTCGCCGCGGTGATTGTTCCAGTCGTCAGCTAGCTCTTCGCAAAGGGCCGACGGAACTTTTGATAATAGACGAGCGATCGCATCGCCTTCATTGGAAAAGCCCCCTGGCAACCCGCCTTGCGGAAGTACGTCGGCTAGTAACGTTGTGCGGGTGAGTTCGAACGCTGACCGGGACCCGTCGACGTCAGGCGATTGTTTTGTTTGCTCGGGTGGATACACTGCCGCATCACATGGACATAGGAATCCAAATGTATCGTAGGAAAGCTGTAACGTGTCGTCATTGGGGAAAGTACGGAGATCTTTCCGCCCTTAGGGACGCCGGGCGGATATTTAACCGATATCGGTTGTCACCGGTACACCAGGTCGACAAAAACAGCCTGTGGTTCTTAGTTGTAGGGTAAGAAGCCGGAGCTATGGTCAGGCAGAAAGCTCTTAAAAATTGATAGTTGACAAAGGTAGACGACCGGTCTAGTATGAACCGGTCGGATGTAGACGACTGGTCGACTAGAGAGGTGCTGTCATGTCATTCCCTATAGCAGTGCACAGCGAAACCAACTACAACAAGCAGCCCTACCACGAGGGACCGGCGTTAATCGATGTCACCGTTGAGATAGGTTCCAATGTGCTTGATCTTGCGACGAGGGTGCTTGCCCGGATGGGTGCCACCAGTAAAGGCGGGGAACGGAAGCCCACTGGCGTATCGAGTGCCCGGGCTTCAATGAGGCAAGCAAATATCGAACAAAAGGGTGGAGTTGCAGTTGCAGACTATAAAACGGACATTGCTCTGGCGGGAGACCCCCAAACGGACAGTGACACCCTGGCACAACTAGTTGCCACCGGTGATGCCATGGTGAAGAGCGAAGTTATTTTCAATCCGTCCACACCAATATTCTTGATAAAACTGTTGACGAGAGATGAAGATCGATTCATCGCTAGCCAGGCGAAGGTTCGATTTGCCCAATCGGCATAAGATTACAGGAGCTTTAGTTTCGGCTGCCAACGTTGCAGTGCATTTCTGAGCAACTCTGCCGATGGCTGCATCGGCGGAACTAAAGTCAGATCAGTTCTGCCAGTTACGTTGAAATCAATAAAGCTAATACGGGCCTCAGTGGCTTCTTGCAGTGGCGTCATGGAATAGCGGTTGCTTCTTTTTTGCAATTCTTCTTTGACGATTTCAGCCATAATCACAGCAAGCAGCGGTTCTCTATCAACTAAGACGAAAAAGTAATCCGGATCTGCATGGAGGAACTGTGAACCAATTTCAGCGAAGCGCTCGGCAACAGTCGGGTGTTTATCATCATCTGGATTACTAAAGTTGAGTGCAAGTGTGGCAACCTCAAGCCTTGCAGCGCTTGTTGTTGCTGCTGCTCCAGACCAGGCTCGAAGTATTTCCTTTCGGATTGATGCCAACGAATATTCACGGAAATTATAAAGATTGATAATTCCGTCGCTGTTGAAGTCTGCACTAATGGGACCGCTGCTGCCGGTGACCACATAAGTCCATAGAAAAATTTGTTTAATCAACTCTGGATTTGGCAGCCTTGCAGCATTTGGAGACCCTCAAAGTACGTAAGAATTTTATCCGGCTGTTGTTGTCGGATTTCATAGTTATACGAAATATCGAACTCAGTTATAACCCATTGATTCATCACTCCATCGGTTATCTGCGGGGTTCCGTCAGATTGCAAACATGTCGCGATCCAATCTGGCGGCGCTACTGTCTGCCCGGTTTTATGTTCGAAGGTTTTGACCTGTCCTGGCTGCTTTACTTTTGAAAACTGTGCCTTGTGCCGTTTCTTTCTCACTGTTACAACTCTATTCTCCACTTGGGCTTTGGTGAAGATGGCATTGTTTGCCTTTAAAGCTTGCGTTTTCCACTGGTCGCGACGCTTGCTTCGCCGCTCCATTAGTTGGCTGTCAGCCACAATGTGAAGTGGATATAGCGATAGCACAAATAGTGCAAGGCTCGGGACGAGTCTCGAAATCGCAGAAAAATGGACTTCTGGTAATCCTGGTAAATTGGTATCAACTAATCCCAAAACAAAATAAACAAGTAAAGGCAGCCAGAGGCTGTAGAAAGAAACCAGCAAAAGCATGTCTCCTGGAGGGTGCAGGAGCTCGAATAGTTTGTCGAGAAGGCTTCTGTTAGTTTCTGTGCTCATGTCGATGTGGTGCTTGAAAGAATCTCACACAGTAGACATCAGTTCTGCACCAAAGCTAAATCTTGGTGCTAGCAAGTGGTCGGACTCATCCGACGTTAATTATAATCGGGGAAACGAGGCTGATCTGAGAAGGCTCGCGAAAAAAAGCCGATGTCAACTTTCTCAAGTCCCTGCTAGCGTTGTTCCTTGGTTGAAGGGCTCGGTTGTACCTCGGTGGCTTGTAGATTGGCTCATCCCAATTCGCGTACATCGCGACTGCGTTGCATGATCGGGTAATTGGTGCAAGGTTTTGGCTAGCGAAGTAGGTGAGGTGAGGGGGGTGACTGTTCATCGTCCTTTAGAAAATTGCGGGGCGCGCAATTTTCTGCAACCCATCCAAACAATTAATTGCCAAATTCAGGGCGTTTTCAGCGTTTGTTTCTAAGGGAAAAATTGCGCGGGGCGCAATTTTCTCTAAGGCGATGACAAGATAGGCAACAAAAGACTACGATGAGCTGCATGAATTCGCGGGTTCTTCTTCGTAAAAACAGCAACAGGTAGACACATTTGACAGGATTCCTGCAGAAGCAGCAACAGCCACCGTCTGCTCTGTCATATCGACCAGGACAACGTTCAGAAAAACGACAGAATATCTGAAAGTCGCGCAACCCGCACGAATCATAGATGTGGCTTCCTCGCTCGATGAGCCGCTACTGCGATTCGGGGTGTGAAGGCCGACATGAGTTGTCCCGTGAGGAAAGTAAAAAAATGCCCGGGGTACCGCGATTCAGCACCGACCGGACAAGGCCTGCTATCCCTTTGAGTGGTCCGATGACCAACGAAACCGTTCTTCAAGGGCCCCGCGAGTCGCCAGGCTGATCACTGATCGCAAGAAGAACGGAAGGAGTTGAAAATAAATAGTGTTCGCGCGAGTCGAGAGTGCTGGAAGAACCTTGCGGTCCTGCTGCTGGAATCGAACCAGCTACCAATTCATTATGAGTGAATTGCTCTACCGAATGAGCTTAGCATGTAAGCACTAAAGGTTGGAGCGCGAACTAACACGACTATAGCAGTTGATGGTAAATTTTGCTTGCCCTAACTTAGCAAACCCTCTCACGCGTACTTTATCCCGTTGAGGAGTGGGACATTGCAGCTCCCCCATAAGGGACCCGGGTTAATGGTTGTTCGAAACACAAGGAACAGGCAACTTAGCGCATTAGTGGCAATGACCGGAGCCAGTGACTTCGCTACTGTGTTTATCTAATTTACTTCCAGCTGCTTCTTCGCTTCTTTCAGCTCGCGTTGATATTGTTGCTCGGCTGTTTCATCCTGGTTGTCTAGCTTTTCGCTGAGTTTTTGAAAGAGATCCCCAAGCCCGCAATCC
>JAKFUT010000246.1 GCA_021732565.1 Candidatus Obscuribacterales bacterium | reverse complement strand
GATAGTAAGAGTATTTGCCGGATTCTTCGAGCCTTCGTTCATCGGATCCATTGGTGTCGGCAAATAGAAATCCCGTACCCGAGGCAACCCGAACACCTGCGGAAAAACCCTTTAACGAAAGGGCTTCTTCAACTGTTCGTGCCAGGTTATCGGTTACCCCCGGCAAAAACTGTCGTTCGGCCAACCAGCGAAAACCACCTTCTTGCCACATCTTTGTCAGCGATTTGCGGGTACTGGCATTGTCGAAATGAACGACTTCAAGCAGCGCGTCTGCCAAGATCTCAATTAGGGCTGCACCAATATCTGTGCTTGCAGGCTCAGCCGCCGGGGGGATCAAATCCGCCGCCACCTCCAACCAGTAGAGCGAAAATTGACAGGGATCGTCTTGCAACGGAAAGCCGTTGCGCGGCAAGACGGCCAGGCACAGTAAGCGATTCTCCTGTTGCTCGCGGGGGGCAGTGGAAAGAGCCTCCGGTGCCGTATTCATTTGCATCTCCCAATTCTTGCAGACCGATTGACTGAAGGGTGGCTCGTATAGCAATTACAATTCATTAAGCGGTGACTCCCTTACTGGCGGTGGCTAAATCCGACGCGACGGGAGAATCATGAGCGACTACCGATGTGGTTCGCTGAAAATATTGAACGCCGTTTCGGGCGATATTCTGCAAAACCTCAGGAAACAGCTTGTGCTCGAGCTTCAATCCGCGTGACTTAAATGACTCAAGAGTGTCGTCTGACAGGCGACCGAAGGCCATTTGCGCAAGAATTGGACCGTGGTCAACCCGCTCGTCTACAAGGTGTACCGTAATGCCAGACACCCTCACACCATATTCGAACGCTTCTTCGTAGCCATGTGCCCCGGGGAACGCAGGCAACAGTGAAGGGTGGATATTGATCACGCGAAAGTAACCTTGTTCATGCTTAAACTCCCTCAGGAAGCGGGGAGACAAAATTCGCATATAGCCGGCCAGTACTACAAAGTCGACTTCAAGCGGGCGTAGCACTTCCAGCAGTTTTTCCTCGTGAGCTTCGCGAGGCAACCCCTTGTGGGGAATGCTTGCCGTCGCAATGGAGTAACCACGGGCGGTGGCGAGAGCGGGCGCGTCGGCATTGTTTGAGAAGACAATCTTTACCTCTGCGTCAAGACGCCTCTCGGCAATTGCCTGCAAAATTGCAGTCATGTTAGACCCGCGCCCGGATACCAGGATAGCCAGCGTTAGGGACATGCGCCCACAGCCCTCCTTCCTATGTCTTTGCGAAAATCCATACCCTCAAACGCTACTGAGTTCATGCCCTCGTAGGCTCGTGTCACTGCCTGGTCGAAGGCGTCATCGACCGCTGTTACCGCTACAACTCGTCCCCCGGCAGTCACCAGCCGGCCGGCTTCAAGCCGAGTGCCCGCGTGATAGATGTAGACATGCTCCGCGGTTTCCTTCAGTTCAATCGCCTTGCCTGATGAGGAACCTTCCGGATAATTACCGGCGCAAGCCACCACGCAACACGCAGCTTTCTTGGCCCATTGAATTTCAGTAGTAGCCAGGGTACCTTCCGTACAATTCCAGAGAATCGCCAGCAGATCCGACTGGAGAAGAGGCATTATCACTTGGGTTTCGGGATCGCCGAATCTGGCGTTGAATTCAAGGACATTCGGCTTGTACACCGGCTTGCCCTCAAGTGAGTGTTCCGTCACCACTAAAATGCCCGCATAAATAACGCCCTGAAAGTCGAATGCTTGATTCGCGAAAACTTTTCGAAGCGGTTCGACGACCTGTGATTCAATTTCCGTTTGACAGTTCAAGTAAAGTGGAACCGGGGAATAAACGCCCATTCCACCTGTATTGGGACCGCGATCGCCTTCGAATCGTCGTTTATGATCCTGACATGGTGGCATTGCGGAGATACTCTTACCATCGCAGAAGAACAAGAGGGAAATCTCTTCCCCCTCCAGGCGCTCCTCTAATACCACGCGGTTGCCGGCCTCACCGAATCGTCTTTCATTGAAAATCGCCTCTAAAGCTTGGCGAACTTCCTCGTCTGAGTCACAAACGAATACGCCCTTTCCGAGCGCCAGTCCGTCTGCCTTTACCACCCGAATCCATGGATTCTCGTTCAACATGGCCAATGCCGATGAGAGATCGTCTGCCACTAGATAGGGTGCCGTCGGTATTCCGTGCTCCTTCATGAAGTCTTTGGCGAATGCTTTACTTGCTTCAAGCTGCGCGCCCTGTTTGTCCGGACCGAAAACACGCAGTCCTTCGGCTCGCAAAAAGTCTACAATTCCGTCGGCCAGCGGGTTATCCGGACCGATCACGACCAGATCGACTCCCGCCTCTCCGGCGAATTTGGCAATTCCAGCGAAGTCTGACACTTTCAGGTCGACATTGCTCGTCTTGGG
Source organism: Candidatus Obscuribacterales bacterium (assembly GCA_021732565.1). GTDB lineage: Bacteria > Cyanobacteriota > Vampirovibrionia > Obscuribacterales > Obscuribacteraceae > JAKFUT01. The sequence goes on along the minus strand of JAKFUT010000246.1, from coordinate 22,587 downwards.
AAGAGCACTGGTGCCACCATTGCCCGGCGCGCAGTACAACCTCTCAACCCCGTCGCTCTGCGAAAGCTTCCAGCACAAAGCGTGTTCTCTTCCGCCCGCTCCTACCACTAGAACTTTAGTCGATCTTGGTATCATGGCTGTGCTCCTCTGGCAGTTTCAAGATCAGCCACCATGCCTACAAACTGATCAAGCGTCGGCTGCCCGGCAAAGAGTTCCCCTGCCACATGGTTGGTCAGGGTGCCATAGAGTTTGTCTACAGTTAACCGAATCGGTTCCGTAAACCGCTCGGGAACTTGTTTCAATTCCTCACTGCATATATTTTTCCAATCAAGTGAATTGCGCTCGGAGGCCAACTGCTGAGCAGGCTTTAGAGCTTTCTCCCAGTCCGTTCCCCGGTAAACCTGGCGAATCATTTCCTTGGACAAATGGCATCCTTTATATATGAGTCGAAGTTCGTCCGGACCGATACTATCCGCTGCAAGCAATTGTCCGTCCGCCAGCACAAACTCGAATTTCCCATCCCAGAGTTCAATACCTTTCTCGGCAAAAATCACGTACAGCGCGAGCGCCATGCACATCGCCGTGTCGGACAACTCTTTCATTTGTTCCGGCACCAAACCGGATAACAGTAAGGCTTCCTGAACACTCAACAGGCGATCTTTGGGTTCCAGTTTAGTATAGAGTTCGATCACTGGTCGCTCAAAAAATGATTCCGGTGCGGGTGTCTTGGTCAGCCCGAGTGTACGCGCATACGCTGGATCGCGTTCCAGCCTTGCTTTTAAGGAACTTCCCGCGGGCATGCCAAAGCGGAAGACCACCTCCAGCGGTACCAATCGGCAATCACTGTATTCGTTTCGATCGGGATAAGCAAAAACCGTTTGATTAAATAAGACATGCGGTGAGGGACGCAGCACCTGCGCTTTTTTCACGGCCATGAAGGTTCTACCCTTGTCTCCTGCGGTCTGAGCCAGGCTCACCCTGGCGCCGGAAGAATCATACAAACCAAGATAGTGAGTCTGGCAGCCCAGAGTCGTCAGATCTGAAAAAACCCTGCTAGCGGTTAATTCTTGCAAGAATGCAGCGTCAAACCGCCGCAAGTGGAGACTTGCTTTGAGCGTTTGCCAGAACCCCGGCTCGGCTAGATGTTCGAAAAACCATGCGCCCAGCACGGTAAGAGATCGCCCCTTGTTGGCGATAGTATCGGGCATTTTTCCCCAGTCAAACACGGAATAGTCGTCGGTGAATTCAAACCAAAGTTCCTCCGGTTTCGGTGGTTCCCACACGCGTTTCACTGAGCCTTCGTAATGGAGAGTGAGAGCGCTGGTAGTGTCGGTGGTCACCTTTGGTTCTCCGTGTGTGTTACATGGCTTATGTCGTTTCAGTAAGTTGTTTGCTTCGGTCCAACTGGCGTTGTTCTTCGAAGTGAATTCCAGAAGAAATATCGGTGGGGTATGTACCGGTTATGCACCCGGTACAGAGCGACTTTTGCTCAAGGGCTTGACGCAACCCGTCAACTGATTGATACACCACGCGATCAACGCCCAATTCCTCAGCGATTTGATCTTCGGTTCTGTTATTTGCAATTAGCTCGGTGGGAGTTGGAAAATCGATGCCGTAGTAGCAGGGATGGGCAATAGGCGGGCAAGTGGAAACAAGAATTACTTCTTTTGCTCCCGCCTGGCGGATGAGTTTGACGATTTGCAAGGCGGTATTACCGCGTACAATGCTGTCATCAACAACCAGGCAGCGCTTCCCTGCAATTTCCTTTGCGATAGGGAAAAGTTTTCGTCGAATCGCTTCTTGCCTGGCAGCTTGATCGTCCAGAATAAAGGTTCGATTCACATAGCGATTCTTTATGAGCAATTCTCGGAAAGGAGTGTTGAGCGCTTCGGACATGGCAATCGCTGCTATTCGGCTCGTTTCGGGCACGGGCAGTATCAAATCGGCTTCGATACCGCGGCGTTTGACCTCCTCCGCCAGGATCAGCCCGAGATTGAAACGAGCTTTGTACACCGACTCGTTGCCCATTTCCGATTCAACTCGAGCGAAGTACACCCACTCAAACATACACGGTGAGTAAGAGCCGGGCAGTATGATTCGTCTGGACACTTCGCCGTTTGGCGTTATATAGACTGCCTCCCCCGGTTTGACCTCTTCAATAGATGTGTAACCGAGGTAATCCAGAGCAACCGTTTCGCTGGCAAACGCGTAGGCACTTCCGTTTGCCGTACCTTCCCGTCGCCCCAGAAACAGAGGGCGGACTCCGTTGGGATCGCGAAATGCGAACAGTGAGCAATCGCGTACCAGTCCGACGATGGCGTAGGCGCCCACCAGCCGGGTCATGGCGCTCTCGATGGCTTTGAACATCGGTTCAGCGTCAAGCAAGCTGTCTTGAAGGGCCTCACACAGGAGGCGCAGTATTATTTCCGAGTCGGACTCGGTGGCAAAGTGAACATGAGGGTTTGCAGCGAGAAGCGCTTCCTTCAGTTCGTAGCAGTTTACGATGTTGCCGTTGTGTGCAATTGCAATTCCGGTGTCCGAGTCGAGGAATGGTTGCAGCAAATTGGGGTCGCGTCTGCCTATGGTGGCATATCGCGTATGCCCGATGGACGCGGGACCTTTCAGGGTCCGAAAAGTGCGTTCCGAAAATATGTTCTCGACCAGTCCACTACCCTTCAGTACGTTAAACTGATTACGCCTGGTGTCGACCGTCAGTATCCCTGCGCCGTCCTGACCGCGGTGTTGAAGATTTAACAGTCCGACAAATGCCTCGTAGGCTGAGTCGTCCGTGCCGACAACGCCGACTAGACCGCACATAGATATACCTCTGCATCATGGGCCGACCCACGCAAAAAGCATACGCCCTTTGCGACCGAAGTCGACGCTTCCAGCCTTCAAAGATGGCGAAAGTTAACAACAATAATGCGTAAGAATACGTGTGGAAGCGGGTGTCCGCACATATGGCTTTTTTATCCGTACCTGACAAACCCGAAGCCGACTCGGACCACTATTTCGGAGTCTGAAACACCTCATACTCACCGGGTCGGGCGGTGGCCCGACGACTTCAGGCAGGTCTATGCTCTAAGGTGGAGATCTGGAGGACTCCATGCCGGTGCAACGCTTTGTAGTTTTGTTGATGATTGCAGCGGTCTTGCTGTACTGTCCGCATGTCGTTGCAGGGGAAGCAGGCTATCCTCAGCAAATGGCAACAGGGGAAACCCTTTACTGGAGCAACCATATCGAGGATGCAAAACATGTGTTCCGCAAAGCTGCTTCTATGAATCTTCGGGCCGTAGAACCGCGATTAGCATTGATACGAATCTGCATTGAACTACACCAAGTGAATGAAGCGATAGAAAATTGTCGTGAAGTACTCAGCCGGAAACCAACAGATGGAATAGTCTGTTTGATACTAAGTAACTTGCTTCGACAGCAAGCTGGAATGAGATCTGCTCGCGAAGGCAAGCTATGCCTGGAAGAGGCATTCCGGCGGCTTTCATTCGCCGAAGAACAGCACGTAAGCAAGGCGCTATGCCAGTATGAACGTGCTCTGTTGTACCTGCAGGACAATGATCTGAAACAATGCGAGCGGTCCATCGATAGTGCCTTGCTCATCAAGCCTGCATTCCCTGAGGCAAGTCTTCTAAAAGGTGTTCTGCTTTGGAAGCGAGGCGAGAAGATGTTGTCGTTGGAGCGTGTAACCAAAGCGATCAAGGAACAGGACAAATACGCTGAAGGTCACTGTGTGATGGCTGACATTTTGTTTGCGCTGGGGAAACACTCAGAGGCATGTGTGGAATACACTCAAACCTGCAAGGACGATCCGCTCTACTGGCGTGGATACGTGGGTAGAGGAAACGTGCTCATGATTGAGCGAAATTTTTCTGAGGCACTTCGGTGTTTTGAAAAGGCAAGAGACATAAGTGGTGACAAGGATAAGTACATTCAGAATTCAATCGACCGATGCCGACAAGAGCTCTCGCCCGATGCCCTGCCGCCGGAGTTGCGGATTCACATACCGCATCACGGAGACTGGGTGCCAGATCGTCACGATCAAAGCTGAAATTGACTGTCCAGTCCACAACCGGCACTGGTACAATTTCCATTCGTCAATGGATGATTGACCTCGTTAACGGGTCGACTGCTTTGTTCGGCGTCAGGAACCACTGTTTCGACTCGAATCAGCTAGCAAAACCCGTTTCTCCATTCATTTCCGGTGAAAAATAAAAACCCGGAGGAATATTTTTGACCGGACCCGCATTCCGGTGGTAGATGTGTCCTGCAACAGGATTGAGAACGTGCCGCACCAAGCAGCAAGATTTAAAGACTGCCAGGAGTCTTTAGTTGAGACGCGGCCACCGCCATGCGCTGACGAACGGAAAGCACGAGGACAGCCACACCGAAAAGCACCGCAACAATCACAGCCCCGGAGACGGGATTACATAAAATAACAAGGAACCAGGCACCACTGCCCATGGGCGTAAAACTTTCCGGTGATTCAAATTTCATAGAGAGGATAGATGCGGCCGGCAAATAAATCACTGCGACCAGGAAAGACAGAATCAATGTTCTCACCCTGGAAGTTTCAATGGGCATCTTTAGAAAACTGGCAGCAAATATGATGAACAGCGGTAAAAGAACAAAGAGTGGCTCGACTAAGTCGTCAACTATCCCATCTTGCATTCGCACTTTTATGACGGTAGTAACCCCGGAGATAACTGTACTATCCGCAGGATTGCCTTGAATGTTGGCTGCATGAGAATGGAACGAGTCGAGCCAGGAGCCGAAAAACAATCGGTTTAATGCCGGAAAGGTGATCGCAAATAGGCCTACCCCTCCGCCGATCACAATGGATAGAGGCAGTGTTGTTTCTTTGAGAAAGCTGATAAATTTGGTCAACATCATCCTCGGCGCTACCTGAAGTCGTCCATGATTTCATTGGTGAGATCGATTCCGTTTTGAGTGAATTTCGCACCGCCGGCGTATACCGCAGCACCATCTACGGTCAAAACTATGCCGTGCTTTTGTGCTATAGAGTTGATCATTGTTGCCAATTTCTTATTCGCAGCAGAAGAACGGCCAGTGTTGTCTGCAATGAGTCGTTGCTGTTCTCTATTTATCGTTTGCTGAAGCTCTCTTGCCATTCGCTCGATTTCTTCTTTAGGCTTGTGTGCCGACTGAGCATCTGTCAACGATTTATTGCCGTCCGAGACCATTTTGCGAAGTGTGTCTTCGGACTGAAGGCGATAATTCTCTGCCGACACCAGAGCATTATCCTCCCTGGAGTCAGGTTTCCGTTGTTTGACCATTGCGAGATTGAAATATCCCAGGCTCAAGGATATTGCATGAGGTTCTCGTGGACCCCTTACTTCACCAACCTGCTGTGCTCCGAGCTTAGCAAGTATGCTATTTGTCACATCAACTCCGTTATCTACAACTGCCTGTCCGCCCGAGTAGACTCCGCTACCGGATATGCAAATATCAGCGCCCAACTCCTTCATAGCAGATAGCGCTGTTTCGGATAATTTCCGGGTCGCCGTACTCTCTTGTGCTTGCACCAAGTCTATCAACGCTTTTTGCTGCGCATTGAGTTCTGTTTGCGATTCGCGTGCTCGCCTTTCGATCTCGGATCTCCCGATTCCACGGTTTTGCATTTGTTGCAGCTCTGTATTAATATCTTCAACCCTCTTCCTCAGAGTGCTTTCTGCCGTAGTTTTCGTCGTTCCTGCTGCGGTAAATTCAGAAACGGTTGATTTGATTAGCTCTAAGTTGAAATAGATGACTTTTAGCTGCACTTTTGCTGCATGCGCTGCATGAGCGGGTGTAGCGGTCGAGGTGCTTGCGGGCTCGGTAATCGGGATACTTGCAGTGACTGGTGCATAAGAAGTTGCAGGCGCTGGACTAGGTTGCGTCACTACCGGCGGAGTCGTTGGAACGGGGGGTGGAGTATTCGCCGATGGGGCTGGCGATGCATTGGACATGGTAGTGAATGGTGCGGGCAATCCCGCGCGTGGCTGCGCCGGTGGAATCGCTAACACAAGCTGTTTGCCTTCCCATTTGCTTTTCATGACGGGCGTCTGCAAGGAGCCTCGATCACGAGTAACTTCTTCTTGGGTCTGATCTTTCATGTACTGAAAGGCATCGTCTATGGTCGTGTGTTTCCCTTTGCTTTTTAAACCTTCCACCAATCGGCGAGTGAATACACTGTTTTCATACTCTTTGGATTCCCAGGATACTTGACCGGGCTCACTCGATGATATGACAATTTGACCGCAACCTTGCAGCACCGAGTCAGCGTCGAGATTGGTGGCTCGGACCAGTCCTTTACCTTCTGGTGCCACTGTTCCGCTATGGCAGGCGTCGAGCAGCATGACCACTCGATCTGAAGAAACCTTCCCTTTAATAATGCGAGTAAGATCTTGCATTGCAATTCCTGTCGCATAGAGGTCATCAGGATCACTATCGTGTGCAACGATATAATTGACTCCATCCACTTTTGCATCGGGGCTGCTGCCGTGCGTGGAAACATAGATCATTACGAGATCGTCCGGAAGAACGCAGTGTGGAAGCCATTTGCCTCCGATCGCTGAAAGAACATTCGCGCGAGTAGCTTGCTCATCTAACAAAAGTAATACGTGGTCTTTGGCAAATCCGGCGTCAGTTATCAGATAATTGTAAAAGTCGCGCGCATCCTTGTTGGGATAGCGCAGATTTAGCGCTGGATTAGTAAACTTGCTAATACCTACTACCACTGCCCATTTATCTCGAATGGGACTATCGGCTGAAGTGTTCTGAGCAAGTATGCGTGATGGCTGCGGTCGCAGCGTGTCGCGTGCCTCTGCATTTGCCTGACTTAAAAGCTGTAGCGCGACAATTAGAGAGAAAATTTTTTGCATTACTTGCCTCCTGTTTTGCCAAATCGTTGTTTTAGAAGAGGCTTCCTGGCGCTCACGAATCCGCGGCATTCTATCTGGTCTGATTTTACAGTGTGTAATCTTTGCTTTCCCACCAGCCAGGACTTTGCGCTCTTGCAATCGGTGTCAACCAAACCGGAAAGAAGTCTTTAATCCCTCCAGTGTGAAGGCTAGACAGGGAAGCCGACAACATCGATGGTTAGCCGACTCTAAGCGAGGAAAACTTACGACTATGCGATACAACTCGAGAACCGTTTGAGCTTTCTTAAGAAGGCAGGATCCACCAGGCAGACACCATCCTTGCAATCACCAGCCGCCACTTCGCTCAATATTGACTTCTCGTGAGGCATCAACGGCATACGCAAAAATCCTGTGGGCAGAATTCGAGATGGTTCCGCCGGCGGTGCCTCCATTACCTGCAACACTTGTCTGGCAATGCCCGGGTCGAGCCAAACTGCTCCCAGTCTCGCCGAGCGAATAGCGTTTTCAAGCACCTTCGACAGGTTTTCCTTCAGCACATAGGCATCAGCCCCGGCATCCATTGCTGCAAAGATGTCGTCAGGCGAGTCGCTGGCAGTGAAAATCAGCACTCGTACTCCCGGGCAAGATTGGCGGATCTGCTTGCTCAGTACGATAGCATCATCAACATCAGGCAAACCGAGAAGAACAACATCAATCTTGAGGCTCTGAAGTTTTTGCAAAACATCAGCTGCGTTAGTGGCTTCCGCAGCAAGGACGAAATCGGGAATCTTTGACAAGGTTTCCTTCAGCGCGGACCGACTCGCATCATTGCTCTCAACGGATAGAAGCTGGAGTGAGTTGTGGTTGGACATCAGAATCACTTCGCCGTCTTGGACAGCGTCCTTAAAAATCCAATTCATCAATTATGAGCTACTTGCGACAAATTGCAACTGCGCACATTGACGATGGCGGTCCCCCGAGTGTTCTTAAAGATGCCTAAGCTAACCATAGCTTTGTCCTTGGGAACCCGCTCAATAAACCGATACGGTTTGAGAGCGCCACAAAAGCTCTAAGCGTTTCGATTCAGATCTCCCGGTTTAGCGTGGCGATCCCAAAAGCTACTATCGCTTGCCATGTTTGCCCGGCAAGAAAGCAAGATCTTTACCCCACAGTTTGTTGCGGAAGTGCGGGTTCGTGAACGGATATACTTATCACGCAAAGAAACAATGGAGGATTCATGCGGAAATCAGGATTACCAGGGCATCTCCTTCCGGTAGCTGTCACTGTCCTTGCATGTGGCGCCTGCACAGTGACAATTGAACCATTCAATATCTCAAGGGCGACCCGGGATTCCTCACCGGTGACCAAAGAAACGAGAAACCTTTCGCCTTTTTCAAAGATCGAGGCCAGTGGAACGGGAGATCTGGAGATTACGTGCCAACAAGCGCAATCGGTGCAAGTCTCAACCAATCAAAAGAGTATGAAGAAGGTACTCACTCAGGTTGACGGCGATACTCTCAAAATCAGTCTTGCAAATAATACAAGTCCAACCACATTACACTATGTTATTACGATGCCGGCACTGACCGACATTGAGGTCTCCGGCGCGCTCAATGTCAAAATAGGAGCGCTCAAGCAAGATGACTTGAAACTCACCCTCTCTGGCGCATCAAATCTTTCAGTGGCCGGCGAAGCTAAGTTAGTCGAGATGGAGGCAAGCGGTGCCAGTCGCCTGAAGGCAGACAAATTGATCACCAGGAAATGCGACGTCTCACTTAGTGGTGCCTCAGTTGCAAGAATTTATGCGTCTGAGTTTGTGAAAGCAGATGCGTCGGGAGCCTCCAACATCACAATTCTTGGTCCAGCGAAAGAGATAAAGAAGACGCAGTCCGGCGCAAGCGTTATTGAAGTAGAGTGAGGAATTCCAGCTGCTTTTTTCTGCAGCATACGGCGCAGTCAATTCTATACTGTAGTCTTTAGCCACGAACCTTCTTTATATCGCCAGGCAAGTATCCCGGCGTAGACGACAACCGACGCAGTCATCGCCCACCAGACGCCAGCGGTACCTAGATCAAGCACAATGGCAAGGAACCAGGCCAGAGGCAATCGAATCACCCAGTTTGTAAAAAGGGATACATACATCGGCATTTTAGTGTCGCCTGCGCCCTGTAAGGCGCCGCTCAAAATCATGGCGACAGCCAGAAACGGTTCTGAAAGCGCGTTGATACGAAGATATTCCGCTGTCAGTATTCTGGTTTCAGAATCACGAGCCATAACCCCGGCGATTTGATTCGACCAGATTATCAGTATTAGTCCCAAAACAACCATCATACCGATGCCGACAAAAGTTACATCCCAACCGGCTTTGACTGCACGATCTTCGCGCTTTGCACCAAGATTCTGCCCAACTATTGAAGAGACTGCCAGGCTTAGCGCCATAAGAGGCATGAACAACAATCCCTCAACTCGCATTCCGATTGTCCATGATGCCAGCGCAGCGGTTGGTTCCTTCACCATGCGCAAAATAAAGAAGACAACCAGGACACTGGCCGCCCATCCGAGTCGCTGAAATGCGCTAGGAATGCCGATCTTTAACACCTTCAGCTGCAATTCTTTTGACACCGTATTCAATTGCTTCAGTGCCGGTGCTAACGGAGATCGCGCCAGTAGCAATAGTGACATCATGGCGCCAACGGCCGACCCGATGATGGTTGACCACGCAATACCACGAATCCCTAATCCGGGGATAGGCCAGTCGCCACAGACCATGAGATAGTCGCCGACCACATTGATAACAACTTGCACCGCCATCACCAGGAGTGGTGTTCTTGCATCGCCAATAGCGCGAAATGAACCGTTGGATATACAAGTAATGCTGAAAGGAATCAGGTACCAGCCGAAGAGACCCAAATATTCACGACTGAAGGCAAGCACATCCGGTGACCGTGCAAATAGAGGAAGCAGGAATTGGGCTACGTTCAATGCCATTGCTGATAAGAGCACCCCGGCAATGAACGACAAAATTAGTGACTGAGCTGTAGCTCGTGAAGCCGCCGGGATATCGCGTTCTCCGAAATGTCTTGCAACAATGGCGGTGGTGCCCGTACTGACCGACATGATAAAAACCATGAACAGAAACATTATCTGTTCGGAAAGTCCCACCGCTGCTTGAACAGGCGCACCGAGGAAACCTGCAACTTGAACATCTACAATGCCGATGAGCGACGCGGCAACAGTGGTGATCATCAAGGGCCAGGACATGACCCAGATGGCTTTCCATAAATTCCCGTACACCAGTGGTGCAGCTAGTTTCTCGGCTTCACTGGGGCCGACGCTCAGTTCTGCTTCTGAGGTTGCGGCGGAGCATTCAACAGAGTCCGCGACTCCCGATGGTGTTTGCCCGGGCGTGGCGGAGCTTTCCACGATGGATGCACACGAAAAATCGGGCGAAGGCTCGTTCGTTTGTGTCTGGCTAGTAACGGCGGTTTCCATGACAGACGTAGACTGATCGTTGCCCAAAGACTGATTTGCCTGGTCTCTACCAAATGTGATGGCGGCTTCTTGCCTGGACTGTGTTTGTCCGGAGGTTTCCATGGACGATTCGGGGGAGGAAATTCGGGCAGAGTCGCATAACGACGCGGTTTGCTCTGCTGTTGAGGAGTTCACTAACTCCGTGGCGGGGTCGTGCGTAGCGTTAGTCGCTTGCTTTTGCTCGCTCAAAGCCTTACCTCCCCACTGATTATAACTAGATTCAGATCAGATAACTGCTTCTCCTCATCAATCTTTCTACAACGCCCCGGACAATTAGATTTAGCGAACGGTTTACGAATTGAGATCCAGGAGCACTCATCCGCCAGGGTGAGTGCAAATTAGTTGCGTTCGTAACCGGCCACCGTGCATTTTTGTTTGACTCAAGCCAAAGAGCCTTTCATTTCAACGTTCGGCGCGGTGTCATAATCACACGCGCGTCGTGACTTCTGCAAATGCATGTGGTGCAAAATTCAATTCCGGAAATCTGACATGCACTGAGGTGCCGATGCCTTCTGGCCCGTCGCGCAGCTCTATATCTGCTTTGTGCGCCTCTGCGATTTCTCGCACAATCGCAAGCCCCAGTCCGCTTCCGCGTGTGTTCCCGCCGAGCACCCGATAGAATCTCTCGAACACCTGTTTTCTCTCAGAGACAGGTATGCCCGGTCCATTGTCTTCCACGACCAATAGTGGTCCGGTCGGGGAAGTGAGCACTCGTACAGTAACCTTACCGGCCGGCTGAGTATAGAGAATCGCATTGTCGATTAAGTTGGTCGCCAACTCGTGAAGACTCCCGGCATCGCCATGAATCACCTGGGGCATTGAATTGCCTTCAAAACCCAAATCGATTTTCTTCGACAGCGCTTGCGGTACGAGTTCTCGAGTTGCGTCCCTGGCTATCTTGTTGAGGTCAATCGCTTCCAGCTCACAGTTTAGGAAAACGGCCGGTTCCACCCTTGCCAGAGAAAGCAATTGTTGGGCAAGTCGGGTCGCCCTGTCTGCGCTAGTAGAAATATGTTTGAGTGATTGTCTCAGTTCATCCGCATCTCGATAACGCAAAGCCAGCTCCGTCTGGGTTTTCAGCCCTGCCAACGGAGTACGCAATTGGTGGGCGGCATTTGAAACGAACCGCTTTTGGGCATCGCGATCTTCTTGCAGTCGAGCCAGGAGATTATTGAGTGCCATCACTAATGGTTTCACTTCCTTTGGCACGTTACCGCAATCGATGAGCCGTAGATCCGAAGGATTACGGCTCTCGACTGCTTCCTTCAGTATTTGAAGCGGCTTCAATCCTCTGGCAACCCCGAGCCAAACCGCTAGGCCCGCCAGAAAGATCAGCACCAGTTGTGGGGCTACCACACCAAGCAGGATGCTCTGAATTAATTGTGTTCTGCCAACGGTTGTCTCCGCCGTTTTCAGGATCAATCGCTTTGTCGGATCACCGGAGACTGACACCCGGAGCGCGCAAATGCGCACTTCGGTATTATCTATGATGCCATAGTAAAAGAGGGGCTCTTGAGATACCTTCTCATCGGGTTCTGGATCCGGAATGTATTTATCGCCGCTTATTATTTTTCCACCGTCACCAATTACCTGAAAGTAAAATGCATCTTTGTCGCTATGTTTCAGCAGCGCCACCGCCGCGGGTGGCAGATCCACCTGTAGATGCGAGTTGGCCTGGTGCAGCCGATTGTGCAGCGAATGAACGGTTTCCAACATCGCGGCATCGTATGCTTCGGTGGCAAACCCGACGGCCAGTATGTAGGTTATCAGCGCACCAACCACGCACAAAGCCAGAATCGGCATCAGAAGCCAACAAAGGAGATGTCGGCGAATCGACGAAGTAAACGGCTTCATGTGCCGCTTTCCAGTAGATAGCCAAGCCCTCGTATAGTTCGAATTGCCAGACCATAACTCTCGATTTTTTTGCGCAGCCTGTGAATCAGCACTTCTATGGCATTTTGCCCGACATCGTCATCAAAGCCGTACATGTGGTCGAGCAGCTGTTCTTTGCTAACTACTTTTCCAGGACGTTGCAACAAAATCTCAAACACTGCAAGTTCTCTTGAGGAGAACTCAACGTGCTCCCCGCCTATGGTGATGGACCGCGATACGGTATCCATGCGGATAAGACCGAGAACGATTTCCTTCTCCGCACCGAAATTACTTCTTCGAATTAACGCACGAACCCGCGCCTCTAGTTCCGGTAAGTCAAAAGGCTTTACCACATAGTCATCGGCTCCGAGATCAAGCCCTGCTACTCGGTCGTGCAGTCCGTCACGCGCTGTAACTATCAAGACCGGAAAGCGTTTACCAGCTGCGCGCATTCGCTTGAGGACTTCAAATCCGTCAAGCTGTGGTAACCCCAGATCCAATATGGCTAAATCAAACGGAGCCGACTTAATCGCAACGTCTGCTTCAGCCCCCGTACTAACGTGATCAACCGTATATCCACATTGTCGTAATGCTTTGGAGATCCCGTCTGAGAGTACCTCGTCGTCTTCTGCTAGCAGTATGCGCATGGGCGGCCCTCAAATGACTGGGCTATTCTATCCACATTGGAGCGGGCAATGCACCCCCTCATGATTGGGGCACTAGTCCGTGGAACCGGTGGGAGCAAGAATCGCGGACTGTGCACGTGTTTTTTTATCAGAACCTTTTAAGGACAACTCTGTGTAAGCATCCTGAAAGCTCCTTCGATTATTCTTGTCGAATGTTAGAGCATTAACTCACTATCATTCTGGAAACGCTCATGAATACAGACTTGTGTAATGGGGTCCCCCTCACCAATGCCGTTGTCGAGGGAAGCACTTTAGAACTACCTTCACTTGATATCGCTGTCCCTGGCGGATCAAATGGTGATACTGCAAGCGGTGCCGTCCCCGAGGAGCTTTCTCTGGCGGCACGGGTTCGGCAAGAAGAAGACGCATTGTTGGAACTAGAGGGTCGGGTCTGTTCACACGGCGACACGGTGCACTACGCCGAACGTCCTCAGTTTTTTGAAACATGTGACGGCAGCTTCTTATTCGACGGGGCAAAGACACAATACCTCGATTTGCAAATGTGGTATTCCGCAGTCAATTTGGGTTATGCCAACCCACGTGTCAATAAAGCTTTGAAGGACCAAATAGATAAACTGCCTCAGCTCGCTTGTCAATATCTTCATAAAGAGAAGGTTCTTCTGGCTGACAAACTGGTGCAAAGCATCAAGCGATCCTTTGGCAAAGAGGGGCGTGTCCACTTTAATGTGGGTGGGGCGCAGGCGATTGAAGACGCGCTCAAGCTTGTCAGGAAGCACACCGGCAAGAGCCGGATGCTAGCGTTTGAAGGTGGATACCACGGACGCACTCTAGCTGCATCGTCAATTACTTCTTCTTACCGATATCGCGAGCAGTTCGGCGAGTTCGGCGATCGCGCCGAATTTGTACCGTTTCCATATTGTTTTCGTTGTCCGTACGGCAAGGAGAAGGAAACCTGCAATCTTTATTGCGTTGAACAGGTAGAGCGTAAGTTTGAACACGAATATACATCGTGGTGGAATCCCAAAACGAAGAAAGCCGAATTTGGAGCCTTCTTTATTGAGGTCGTGCAGGGCACGGGAGGATACATTTCTCCACCTCCGGGATATTTCGAGCGACTTGCCAAGCTGTGTCGAGAACATGGCATTTTATTGGTTGATGACGAAATACAAATGGGCTTCTACCGAACCGGAAAACTTTGGGCCTTGGAACATACAAATGTGCCCGCAGACATCATGGTTTTTGGAAAAGCGCTGACTAATGGCTTGAATCCGCTTTCTGCGATATGGGCAAAAGAGGAATTGATTAGTCCTGATAAATTTGGTCCGGGCTCAACACACTCCACGTTTTCGTCCAATTCTCTTGGAACCGCCTGCGGGCTTGAAGTGATGAACATCTTTGAGCAGGGTGACTATGCCAGAACGGTGCCTGAGAAAGGAAAATATTTTCTAAACCTGCTGAAAGACCTCCAGCGGAAGCATAAGGAAATTGGTGATGTTGACGGAACCGGGCTGGCTCTCCGCATGGAAATGTGTGAGGGGGACAGTTACTCGCCCAGTCGTCGTTTGGCCGACATGATGTTTCAACGTGGACTCGAGGGCAAGCTCTCGTATCAGGGCAAAACGGTTGGGTTGGTTCTTGATATTGGTGGCTACTGCAAAAACGTCATAACGTTGGCGCCTTCTTTGGACATTTCTTATTCAGAAATGGACATGGCCCATGAACTGATGGATCAGTTGATCACATTGTGCAAGAAAGATCTTTAGATTTTGCGAAACGCGCACTTGTGATCGATCTGATGCGCGATACTCTCTTCGTGCAGAGGTCTAGACAGGAAATGATGGTGACGAATAGACTACATGTCCTATGCGATTTTGACGGTACTATTACCGTCCGCGATACGGTTGATGTGCTTCTCTCCGAACTAGCGGATCCAGAGTGGGAAATAATCGAAGAACGATGGATCCGCGGCGAGATTGGTTCCCGCGAGTGTATGGCACAGCAAGTGTCCTTAATTCGCGGCGGCTGGTCGGCAATGCAAAGTGTTCTCGACAAAGTAGAGATTGAACCGGACTTCCCGGCTTTCGTGAACTGGTGCAGAACCTGGAACATACCGATAACGGTAGTTAGCGACGGCATAGACCGAGCTATTCGATATTTATTTGATCGGCGCGGCATAATTGTTGATGCCGTCTATGCAAATCATTTAGTTGAACGCAGCGATGGTTCGTTCAGTTTGCTCTTCTCACAGTCGAATAGATTAGCCGGCTGCCAATCCGGTGTTTGCAAGTGCAGGATTGCAGGTACAGTACGAAAGATCGTCATCGGCGATGGACGCAGCGATTTCTGTTGGGCTAAAGAGGCCGAGATTCTCTTTGCTAAATCTAAGTTGGCTGAACATTGTCGGGCAGAAAGAATTCCCTATAATTCTTTCGACAGCTTTAACTCAATAAAACATCAGCTCGAAGCAATAATGGCGAACGAAGGTGCCGTATCAGCACACGGCTTAGCACCATTTTCCGGCATACCCGGGATTGCCGCCTCCTAACGTCAATTAACTAGATATTGGTTATCGAGCGAAATGTCACGCATGAATTTCAGACTCATATCCATGCTATGGACGAATGTCCGACGTGACAGACAAATGGTCCCTAACTAACTAAGCATATTTTGGTCGTGGCAACATCGTCCGATTACGAATTGACCGAATTGATTTGTCAATCGCAATCAAGTTTTGCTGTAGGTCGATTCGAGGCACTGCCGTAAGGTAGACGTAAGAATCGGACGGTAAATTACTATTCACGGTTGTCGGATTCTGTCGTTGTTCGACAGGTAGAAACAGGATGTCGATCTATATGTCAACTCCATCTTCACGGAAAGATAGCGGGCGAGTGGGTGTTGTTTTAATTCATGGGCTGACTGGTACTCCAGTTGAAATGAAACCGCTGGAAAAACATTTGCGCAGGCTGGGGTTTGATGTTGAGAATGTACTGTTAGCAGGACATGGCGGACATCATCGTGAGATTCTCACCGCGACATGGCAACAGTGGTTAACCAACGTACGCGATTCGCTAAGAAAGATCCTTGAGCGTAACGATCGTGCCATCGTATGCGGATTGTCAATGGGGGCAATTCTTGCTAGCGCCGTGGCTGCGGAAGACGATCGTGTTTGCGGCGCGGTACTCATGTCGCCAACCTGGGCCTATGACGGTTCCGTTATGCTCAACAAAGCTTTCGACGCCCTGGTCAAAATACCGGTCATACAAAATTCGGTAAGAAACCTGGTGGGTTGGTTCCCTGCGCTGGGCGAAAAGATTTTCTGGGAAGAGACGCCGCCATATGGTTTACGTGATGAACGTCTACAAAGACAAATCACTCGCTCCATCGAGGAAGCTCGCAAAGGCGGGTCGAACGAATTTGGTACGTTCAGAACGTATTACGGTCCGTTATGGCAAATGTGGGCGCTGGTCGACCACGCTCGTTTGCTGTTGAGCAAAGTTCGCTGTCCTGTAATGATGGTCTCCAGCCTGGAAGACACTATCGCCAGCATAAATAATGCCACTACAACCTATCTGGAGATCGGATCTGACAACAAGGCACTCGTTCTTTTGACTGGATGCGATCATGTAATGACGCTGGACTTACAGAAGCAGCAACTTTTTAAACTGATAGGCAAATTTGTTCAAGAATACGGACGGGCGGCCTCCGTCAGACCTGTAATAGAAGCACTTGCACCCATGCTTCATCGAGAAACGCCGGACACCAGAGGCGGTGCTCTCACAATGACACTGAGCCCGAACGCTTGTGGTCTAACAACAAGTGAGTGGGCGGATCTTTATCCCGATCTGACATACTCTCCCGCTGTGCGAGATCGAGTATCCAGCGAAAATCATTCGCTTGTGGCTCGTAATAATGGCAACTTGTTGTTGCACATTCCGGTCAGCGTTTCGACAGTATGCCTTCACCTTCGCAAAATTGCCGGGATTCTTCCTGTATTAGGCCTGACCGCCCGGCCCAGTTCGATGATTGCCATGGGTCTACAGCACGGAACTTGTCCTCCCATAGGTGTGCGAACCCAGTCGGATTATGGATTGTATGTGCGTGCCTGGTCGTTCTCTCTTGAAATATTTGAAGCACTGGGCCGAAATCGCCATACCGATTGGTACGCGTATCAGGGTTTGAGCCGCAAGGCATTTTTGCAACTGCAATCGAAAAAGTCGTTGGAAAGCAGATTAGATGGAGTTGAAGCACAGGGCTCGCTCCCGCTGTATCAGCATCGCAATTCTATTGTCAACTGGTTTGTGCGAGCAAGTGGCGGGATGGTGACTCCAGTAGCAGGTGAGACTAGAAGCTCCGGGCCTCTAGCGGAAGAGATGCTTTCCGCCACTTGAGCGGAAGACCGCTTCATTCAACCTCAGCAAAAATCACAGGCTTATCTTTCTTCGTAGCCTTTTCCTTCTCGGGTTTCACCTGCGCCAGCGCATGATGTCATCCACCACCTGAGCCCAGTGACAGCACAAACATGAGGCTCAGGAAATCACAAAAATCGTCCCTGTCCTCGGCAGTCACGAGGATCCTGTTCATCATCCTTACTGACTGCCCAACGTTTGCTCAAAGCCCAAGAACTAGTAACTAGCGCAGAGCCTAATATGACATTGCGGCCCGGGGGTGACCGAGCCGCAACTGTTCAGGATCAAGGTGTGCAGGAATAAACTTTTTCTTGAGCGTCCGGAGTCGGGGATTGCTACTACCTAACTGTAATAGCGGAATAAAGGCTGGTACTGAATGCAGTGTAAGGCACGAGCAGAAGTCTCCTTCACCTTTCCAAGCACCAGCCCTGATTTTGAACGGTGGGCTTGCTGCGGCGGGAACACCCCGCAATTTGCCCCGTCGCCGCAGCAAAGCTTTGGTCAGATGCTGTCTTCCCAGAAAGCACCCGTCTGACCTTGCAGCGTTGCCGTGGTGTTGCTGCGCTGCATTCGTCCCTCCGCTTCCAAGCGAGCATCATCAAATGCGTATCGATGATTTTCCCAGCTCGCCTTTAGTGTGACGGCATCCATGCGGTGATCGCTCAACGAAGAGATGAGATCGATGGCAGTGGACCGTAAGAATCGTTGCATCAAGGGAAGCTCAATGCCGATTTGGCGCGGTGCAAGCATTTGCAGCAAGCGTTGCCGTAGTTGTTCCAGGACCGTTGCCGCCGGTCGTGCAGAGAGGCTATCAATCATCATGAAAGCTTGTTCGAAGGCATTGAGAAGAGCCTCCATCGCCCCGCGAACCTGTATGACATCATCATCTTTTCGAGTTGTATTCTGGTGGGCGAAGACCTGCCCTCCATCGTGCTGGTAGGATGAGGGGATCGGTTGACGGGGAGCAGGAGCAGAGCTGGAAGACCAGGTTGATGGTGCCGGTCTGTTTAGACTGAAAGCCTCCCAGTTACTTTGATCTTCTCCCTCATCAGCCCTGGCTTGATCGGTAGCGTCTGAACCTGCAGACTGCGACTGATACCGCAACCGAGAAGACCCGGGTGCAGAGCCTGGTGGTGAGGGAGGGGCACTGCGTCCGAAACCAGTTGCACCGGAGGGTTGTCCCCAAGGTTCTTCAGAATGTTCAAAGTACGAAGAACCTGGTGAACCGCCCCATTCAACCGACTGCGAGTCACTGAGGCACTTCTTTAAATTAAGTGGTGCCCGCGATTGGTCCACAGGACTTCCTAATACGGGCTGCATTTCCCAACCGGCTGGCATTTCAACCGGTTGTGCTTGTTGCAACTGCCTTCCGCCTCTATTTACGATCTCACATTCGTCTACCGCTAGAAAGGCGGTGAATCGTGTAAGAAGGGAGTGCCTGACAGCAATGTTGATTATCTCTCGTTTTATTTGCTCTTTGCGGTAATTATCAACTCTGTAATTATCCTCAAGATCGACCACTCTCGATTTCGCCCAGAGCTGCGCAATTGCCGGAAGACACACTTGGCGGGTCCGCACATGCTCTTCAAACCTACGCCCGTCGGCGTAACGACCTGTAACTCTTACGCGGCCTTTCCCTGCAAGTTTGAAGAATGTCATGGACGCCCTGCCCGCAAATAAATCGCCGAGACGATTAGGTGCAATGGTGGCATGATCAACTCTTACTTCTAAATTGTGAACGTTCAATTCAGTGATCAGCGGCTGGCCGATTTCTCGGCTGATGGTTGCCAGTGCATTCTCTAGTTGATTGCCGGGTTCTACCAGGGTGCATGTACCGCCGCCCAAGTTTGCGATACGCTTTAGCAGTCCGCTGTTCACGGCCGTGTCAATGCCAACGGTAAATAGTCGAGCGTCGCCAATTTGATGTTGAATTCGGCGAAGTATCTCCGATTCATTGCTGACTTCTCCATCCGTCAACAACACGACAGTTGCTGTCCTGCCAATCTGTTGTGATCGCTGGCTGATCGCGCCCAGACCGTTGGATAGAGCCTTATCGAGTTCGGTACCGCCACGAGCATCAATGGTTCGCAGATAGTTTTCGCCCTTTTGAATACCTGCGAAATTGGCTGGTATAAAATACGGATCCTGGTAGTTACCGCGCATCCACTCAATGGCTGTATCAAATGCTTGTATGGCAAGTCTGTCACGCGGGCCCAGCGTATGAAGGAGCAGCGCACAAGCACGCACCGCGGAAACCATCTTCAGCCCGCCCATGGAACCGGATCTGTCAACAATGAATAGTACATCGCGAGGCGCACCTGAAAACCCCGCTCTTACAGGTGGGAGCAGCGATAACATTCCATAGGTTTCACCGTCTGGTGCCGTGTACGTGAGCAACGAACTGCGAATCTGTTGGAATGAGGCTTGCCACCGAAGAATGAAATCGCGATTGAGTCGCTCGCCTCCGTGCGCCAGTGTCAGGGTAAGGTGATTTTCTCTTGAACTGGCACACCTGACTGCATGTTGTGAACAACTGAGATTCGCAGGTTCAGCTTCGTGGGGATAGCCGACTATGTTCACCGAGATTCGCAGGTCAATGGCAGGGTCAACGAATGGAGATAATCTCTCCGGAGAAATGCGGGACGCATCGGGCACTCGGTTTGTATCGACCCGGGTGCCATGACCGCTTTGGGGGCGATACATGGCAACACCGGGTGTGTAACGCGGCGAAACCACCATCGGTAATCTCAGTTCTGTCTGACCGTCTTCAAAGAATGGTAATCGCTCGCAGTACGTTATCTCGACGGAAACTTCCTCGCCTGGTGGCAAGTTTCCCACCTGTACGGTGAATACATCGTCACGATCTTGTTCAAGAAGCGCTGCTCGTTTTCCACTTAGCAGGGCTTGCTCATAATTCTGTCGGGCTTGCTGGCGTTCTTGTACAACCCCTTTCACCACGCGGTTTCCGACCTTCAAATTGAACCGGCTGACAGCTCCGCCAGGGGCCAATGGAAAAACATAGATGGCTTCCAGGGGGTATGCGTGCGGATTGCGAAATGTCTGTTTAACAGTGACGTTGACGATTAGGTCGGACACGGTGGCATCAATATGAACTTGCGATAGCGGAAGCAAAACCCGTTGGTTTTCCCAGTAGACCTCCAGGCTGCCAAATTCGCGAGTAGGTTCTTCCTCGATATCAAAAAATGGAAGTGCGGGCGAAACCATCTCAAATTCCTCCATGTGCCACCACTCCGCACCGAGCGGATTGTAGACTGTAGTGTGGGGTATTACTGAATCTTCGAAAGCGAATGGCTAGAGCAGCCGATTTCTCGCTGAAAAGCCTACAGCAAACTTCTGCCTGAACCCGTTCCCGTCGAATGCGAATGCGAATGCGAATGCGAATGCGAATGCGAATGCGAATGCGAATGCGAATGCGAATGCGAATGCGAATGCGAATGCGAATGCGAATGCGAATGCGAATGCGAATAAACTGTTCGTGTACGAATTCATGGGGCTAAGTAAGCCGCTGAAATTGCTTGGAGTCTGTCGGCGTCTTACCAGCAGAACTCCGGTTCGACGGATCAGTTGAGCTTTTTTCGCGGCTTTGGGAGCTGAAATAATGTCGGCTCAACTTCTTTCTTTCAATAACAGTATTCTGACACATTACTGTAATGCTGTCAAGATCGGTTTCCTGAGAGTGATCATTTATCTCTAACTACCTGTACCGAGCATATCTTCAGCACCGACTAGAATGTAACAGTAATCGGAATTACTGTCACCCTTTACATTGCGTCAAAGACGCCCCCCTAAGTCGCATGTACAGAAGCAAGGTTATAGAGTGTTGATTGAGGAGCTTCAGCGCGGCTCTTGTCTGAATCGGCGATAAAACGGGCTCTCTTCCCATGACTGGAGAATTCTTATGAAGCCGGTGGAGGCTGTCATACCTTGGGCGAATGGCTCCGACGCGCAGTGGCTGGCGGAAAGACACCGATGCGAGGTGCCAACCCGTCTTTGCCAGGAGTCTCCGGCGCGATATCGCACCTGGGGGTTGATAGATCTTTGCCTGTCCTCAATTCTGCGAAATGTCGACTGGGTGACGCGCATTACTATAGTAACAGCCGGAAGTGGTCCTCCAAATTTAGGTACTATCCAGAGAATCAATCCAACCATTCCAATTCGTGTGGTCGCCGAGCAGGATTTTGTACCAAGTCAATACCTGCCCATTTTTAACGCCTTCTGCATTGAGTCGTTGCTGCATCTGATACCCGACCTCACCGAAGAATTTCTCCTGGTGAATGATGATATGTATTTTGAAAAGCCAACCGCCATGCAAGAGTATTTGACTCAAGACAACCGGATTTTGTATTGCGACAACCGACGGCGAAGTGACACCTTCTTCTGCACTGACGAAGAGCGCCGCCGGCATGGTAGATGGTTCAACGAACTAACTGTTGCCGGCTTGCTGCGGCGAGCGCGCTCCAGGCTCGGGCTCACGCGGCGCCCGGTTGACCTGTTCGGTCTTGCGATTGAACGAACTAAGCACCTGTACTTGAGCCGTTTTCCAAAGGAAAATTTTCAGCTAATTCCACATTTTCCCATCATCTACCGAAAGCAAGACCTGCAGCTGATGTCCGATACATTTCACAGAGAGTTTGAATCTTGTCGACAGGAAAAGTTCAGAGGTCCAAATGCCATTGATATGCAACATCTGGCCTTCAATTACGCTGTCAACAGAAGGCTCACCGACACGACACACAAGGCCCAGCTATTTATTCCGCTCAGGCTCAATAATAAATTCATGGGAGAAGAGTTAGCCCTATCGCGAGAATACGCAATTGTGTGTATCAACGATGAAGTTGATGGTCTGGAAGCTATCCCCTCTGAGTTGCAAAATCTGGTGGAACTTTTCGTCAAGCAGCGCTGTGATGAGTTTGCTAGTTCCTAGTTTGTCGGAATGACGACCTGATGCGGAATGCAGCCCTTTTCCAAGAATCCATGAGCTCCGACAAGGGTGATATACTCCTTCAATCAAAATCACCATTATGGATATTGAATGATTTCCGTTTCGCAACCGGTCTTCGGAGATGAGGAAATTGAGGCCGTGGTAAACGCCATGCGTCGCGGCGAAATTTCGGGCACTTTCGGCACGTCAATTTCCCGATTTGAGGAATTATTCGCTGACTATTGCGGTACGAAATATGGCGTAGCGGTTAGCAGCGGTACGGCTGCATTACAACTGTCGATAGCAGCTGCCGG
>JAKFUT010000090.1 GCA_021732565.1 Candidatus Obscuribacterales bacterium | reverse complement strand
AAGGTCACGCGCCGCAACGAGGCGGAGTCGTCGAATATCAAGGAACGCGGCTGCAGGAAGCAAATTTGCAGGGTAAAACAGCCATCCTTGGAGAAGGTACGCATGGCACCATAAATGGTGGCGGCACAGTAGAGGTAGCTAAAGGCTGCGGCCCCATAGAAGTCAAAGTTCCCAAAGATCAAGTCATAAGGCTGGTTCTGGCGGATCATGAGGCTGCGGCCAAAATAAAGATTGCTCCCGGAAGCGAAGGACGCATCGAAATATACACCCCTGAAGGCACTCCGGTTCCCAGAGAACTGATGCGCCAACTCGCAGCTGAATTCAGGCGAGGCAACGCTGAACTAAACGTATTACATGGAGACGGGCAGTTCAGTAAGGGACATCCAGATGGCAGCCGAGGCGCCTGGGAACCGGAAAGACGCCTGACTCCGGAATCAATTGCCAAGCTTCGCGAAGAGCTTGGTGCATCGGCCGGCAAATTGACCGATCAGGAGGTCGTTACCCGCTACGCCGAGCGTATTGCGGAAAACCTCAATCTCAACGACGGTGCGCCCCAAGCAGCGGAAAAGCATTCCCTTGCAAGACACGAATACACCGTGGCACTGGATGCGCTGAGGAATGCCTTCGGCGACCGACTTCCCGCACTTCCACACGATCAGACCTACAGGGCTGCAGATCTTGCTTTGCTGGCCGCGGGGGATCCGATCAAACAACAAATTGTCGACCAGTATCTGGCAAAACGCCAGGAACACAGCAGCGCCAGCACAGAGTTTCACGAAGTGTTGAAGGCACGAGCGGAAAAGGTTCAAGAAGCAATCAACAAATTTGCACAGGACCACGGTCTTCCACCGATTGAACTGAGAGCAGTGCACGATGTTCCCGCTGGCGCTGCATCTTATCGCGACGGTGTGATCAAGATACAGACAGGAGACCTGCTAAATCCGAGAAATCTGCTCGAAGCTACATATCACGAACTGACTCATGCCCATCAGGATGGTCAGATCCTCAAGCTTTTCCACGACGAGTTGGCGCAGCAGCTGGGCAGGAAGCCCACGGTGGCAGAGGTCGCGCGTGCCTACGGTGAACAAATGAACCGGCAAGTGCCCGAGCATGCCGCTGAAAACTGGACGAAGTTTGTCACCAAGGCACTGGAAGGTCACAATAGCCCGCTCACCGGAGATACCCTCACCCGCGCCACCACCATGAGGGAAGCGATAAAAGGAGACCAGGGACAAGCCGGTGCCAAAGTACAAGCAGCGGAACAAAGCCACCGACGTGCCTGGGAAGCCAAGCAAGACCTAAATCAAGATTTCGGTGGTCAGAATCTCCTACGCCGTATTGCCGATGGCGATGCAGCATTATGCAGACATCTTTTCGGCAGCGAAACGCCACCGCGGGAAGTGCAAGATCTGATGCGGCAATTACCGAAAGAAACTGCCAGGCAAGAAGCGGTTGCCAAACAAGCGCTTTCAAATCTGATGGAAAAGCTCGGTCAGCGAACTCCGGAAGCGATTGCCGCGTGGCGGCAGTTGTTCGGCGAATTTCCGCCGCCCGAGGCCGGCACGGTGTTCCCCAAGCAGGTAGAGCGCGAAATCATTCATCGCATACAGGAGAAGCTACAAGCTGGTGGCCGTGAAGCTACTGAACTGTCAAAAGTTTTGTTTGGAAGCGAAACACCTCCGGCAGAAGCCCGGGAGATGCTGGCCCGACCGAAACACACTCTGGAACACAATGCAAAAGAAGCGCTGACTCGAATCATAGACGAACGCATGCGATCTCTGAACGAAACGATCAAGACTGAATACGGAAACTATGTCAATCCGCATCATGAGAAAGAAGCACTGCTCACTCAAAACCTTGCCCGACGTGCGGCGGAAGGACTGTTCGGCGACACGGCCCCCGTGCGCCTGGACTTCAGCCTGCACCCGGAGTATGCCACATCCCCTCCATCACGCCCCGCCCGTGGTGGCGAGCTGGCAATGTGGCCTCGTCATATGCCAGACGAGCCACTTCCAAGAAGAACGCCGGCTCCCGACGCCAATCTGCTCAACGCAAACGAAAAAGCCTTCAAACTCTCCCATGAGGAGATGCTGAAGCGGGGGATAGAATTAGACCGTAAGATCAGAGCGAAAACTCTCCACGAAGATGACGTGAAGGATCCGCAACAACGCCGTGAACTAGAGATGGCGCGAGATCCACAAAAGGCCGATCAGGCTCGACGCCAGAATCGAGAGCTTATGACCCACCTAGAATCTCTTCCTCCGGAAGTAAGACAATACGTAAGAGAGACAGTCTTCAGCGGTGAAAAACCTCCAACAGCCGACGCTCTGAAACGGGCACTGGACACGGCTAAAGTCTACATAGATCTCGTTGATCCTTTAGAGGTGCGAAGCGACGCAGTACGCACAAAGCGCCTGGAGATCTTGCGAAAGGTTTTCGCCAGCGAGCCGGCCGCCAGAGAATTCTTCGATCGAATTGCATTATCTGAGACAGCCAAGCCGGCCGAAAAGATGGCAAGCATTCGCCACTTAGTCGAAATGCTTGAGCCTCTGCCTCGTGAGGCAGCTCGTAATTTGACTGAAGCTCATGTGCAGATGCGGCTGAGAGGAGACATAACCACTCATGACCTGGCCAACGCTCTTATACATGCCGACCCGTCTGTTAGAGAGAGCGTTCTCAGGTTGTACACCGGCAACGGTCAAGATGGTTCCCCTTTTAGAAACATCATCGGACGCGAATTCCTTATGGGTGGAGGAAACGAGCAACGCCCGGGTTCACTTCTGGAAATTTTGCGAAAACAAGCAACGGAGCGAGCGGCTCAACCAGGACCTGAGCAAAAACTTTGGCAAGACATCGCCAAAATTGTCAAGGAAGGCGGACCAGCAGCAGAGAATCTCGCTAAATCGCTGATGCCTTCGGAATGGCGGATGGCCCAAATCGCCGGTTCTCCATCCGTTGAACTCGGTCACCTTCCTGCAGCAGTTAGACGAAGAGTTCTTGACGCGGTGGGCAACCACAGCGGGTCTCTCTCTGATCAACAGCTTGGACACATCACCAGGCAATTGCGAGAGATGCAAAATTCGCGCGATGCGGGGCACGAACTTCCCGCCACCGCTAGCGTGGAGCGCATGGCTCGCCGGTTAAATCCCGAACCGATCACTGCAGGCGATCTCAATAACGTATTGGGACGGCTACCGCGAGAGCAGCACGAGCCATTCCTTCGAATGATGGCGGAACGTCAAGCGTATCTGTCAGAAGGCGGAATGAAACAGCTTTGGGAGCGCGTCATGGCCGATCCCAAATTCAGAGAGGCCGTTTCCAGCCGAACCGATACCGGTTACAAAGCAACTGAAGTACCCGTTGTTTACGCGGTCTGCCTGACTATGGAGGCCGAGGCGCTGGCCTATCAATTCCGAAAAGCCACCGGTGTTGAAGTTGTGATTGTTCGCCCGTTCAACAACATCAGCGATCTACCCAAGACCATGCAAGAGCACATAAAAAGCGGTGGCAAGCTTTTAATGCTCGACGCATTGCACGATAACCTTTCGCTAAGTCGGGGCCGCCCGCTTACAACAACTGAGATGCACCAGATAGCTCCTTATGAGAGGCAACTTGTGCATCTCGACTCAATTAGGGACTTCCACGGGGGGCCAAATGTATTCGACATGACAGCGCTCCAATCGGGTGGAGTTACTCCCGAATACATCGCTGCTCGTGCCAGACGTTTGCTAAATATACCTGAAAACGCCCAAGGTCAGGCTCCAGTACATCCTCTTACCGAGGTGCCTCCAGAGATAGGGGGCTCAGCAAGAAGAGCGCAAGCCCGTGCCGAATTGGGCGCACTTTTACACCTGGAAAGAATGCCCGCAGCGGAAGCCCGTGCTTTAGCTTACCTTACAGACGCGCACATACGCTCCGTGGCACATGCTGAGGCGGCAAAATCCGCACAGGACCTTCATAGACAGCTAACAGGAGGAAGGATTGGAGAGATACCGGAAGGAGTGTTGTTTGTGCACGGTGATCGAAACTCCAGCACCGTCGCAGACAGTTCAGCATTGGCTCTGCATCTGTACCGGTCAGGAAACGGTCTGCTTAACCCGGCTCTAGATACACATTTCGTGCCCATAGGCGAAGCCGAAGCAAAAATAAAATCCGGAAAGTACAAAAGAATCATCTATCTGAATGATGGCATCGGCGGTGGCAAGGAATGCGGTCAAATCCTTGAGAAACTGGTAGGGATGAGAGGAGCACGAAAAGATCTAGAAATTCGCTATGGAGCATTTGCCTCAAGTTCAGAAGGAGCAACAAGAGCCGGTGCCTACCTCCACGAGCAGGGGCTTGCACAACGCGGCGCCCTTCCGGAGAACTGCTTTATCCAGGTCGGATCAATGCAAAAGCACATGCTTCAGGAGATGATGGCTGCAAGGCAACCAGGTGGCGCGGAGTACCGATTGTCTGGACCTGGCGGACCACAAGCACGTCCGCAGGATTTCACGATCAGAGGTCCTCGCGGGGAGGTTATCGGACACTCCTCCGGACTCATTGAAAGATTGATTGACAGTCAGTGGTCGAGAGGGATTGGAGCCGCCGAGCGTGTAAACCTGTCCAGCGGGCACGTATTTGAACATATGTGGCCCGGTACCGTACCGGTGGCTATGCATGAACTCCTCACAGCCATGGGACTCCCGGGCGGCAAGAGCGCGATGACGATGTCTACACTGGAAGCCTGGTGGTCGCATCAAACAGAAGCTGCGCGTTCGGCGAGGAACCAGCGTACCGGTGGCAGCGGCACCGCGGGTGGTGGCGAGCTTCACATGTGGCAGTCGTCACGAGAGCGAGCTATCCATGAAGCAGCCAATGGCGTGTTTGAGAAACGCAGCGGCTTAAACTTTGAAGGCGTGCGCACCTTCAATGAACTTGTCGGCCGCGTGCGTGGTCACGCAATTAATGAGAGCGAAGAGGCCAAGCGCATTTTGAACGGCACCAATGAGGGGCAGAAAACAGCACTGATAAACGATCTTCTCTCTCGACCGGAAATAGCACGGCAAATCTTGTTACAAGGAACACCGGAGCTGCTGCGAACTCTGCCGGCAGATGGGCTAAAAACCCTGGAAGCACACATTGCCGGTCTGGATGCTGCAGCCAAGCCCGCTGTCGAAGCTAAACTTCGACAGGCGATTGAACACGTCCTAAGCGATCCTAAGTCCATGGCGCCGCAAGACGTGGCCACACTGTTGAACCTCCACGGGTTGGTGGATGGCAAGCTCGATCAGGCGATGCGTCTGAGGATACTGAGTTCGCTTGAGCCGGCGCAACTGAGGGAACTAAAAAGTCATGAACTTTTTGCCCGAGTCTTACCGGACATGAAGGAAATAATGTCTTTGCCTCGTGAGCAATTTCAGCAACAAAACGACGCACTGCTGCTGGTGGCCAAGTTGCACAAGAGTGTGGAAGGCCGGTTTAAAGCTACGATAGAGACGGCGATCGGTTCGCCTATAAAGGAAATGTTACGTGCATCAGGCAATCAATTTGATACTCTCTATCGACCAGCCTTAGAGAAGGGCTTGATCACCATAGACGGAATGAAGAACTTGGCCCGTTTGACTGGTCCCGAGCAGCAAGCAGCCAGGGCTCTGTTGGAAAACATCACTGCAGGGCGAGTGCAGTTCACTGCGGAAGCAGCACGAAATCTCTTTCAATTTGCTCCGGAACTGGCAGCTTCGCTTGGTCGAAGCCATGCCCCGCCGGCGCCTCATCTGGCATTGATTAATGACTTGATGCAGAATCAACGCTGCCTGGCGGAATTGCAGAAATCAGAAGCTCACCGCAAAGACGTCAGTCAGCGTCTGGCGGCAGCAGCCCATGATGCCAGTTTCCCGGACAGAGTGCGACTGGCTAATGAGATTGCCCAAGCACTTCCGTTAGCGCACCCCCTGGAATTAATCGGTAAAGCACAAGAGATACCTCTACAGAATCTTCAAGCTCTGAAGCAGCTCATCGCAACCGATGGCATCGGCATTCATCTACGCGGCAGACAACCGGCGGAAATAGTAAACATCGCACGTTCGGCAATGGACCTGCAGGCAGTTTTACCGCAAGCTGCACTTACGACCGAAAATGGTGCAGCCGTCGTTCGCCTGTTTGCCGACGGCAGATTCATCAGCGAACTCAATAGAGTACCGGCGGATAAGCCGGCAGCACTGGATGCGCTAAGAAACATAGTTGCTCATCCCACATTTGAACTTCGCGCAGAAACCATACGTGAAGTCTTGCGGGTGCGACATGACGGCTCACCCGACATCGTCATTCCGGAATTTACAAGATTCCTCGATCCTGCTGCCCAACCACGAGCGCTAGAGCTAACGAAGGAAATGTTCAGACAAATTGAACACAACACCGGTACAGGCTCCACCGAGCCCGGCCACGTGTATGAAGTCACCATGGGACGCGACATAGCCGAAGCTTTGCGACGAAACGGTTTAGGGGGAAATGGCGACGCGAGCGGATGGATCTATGTACCAGCTGAGTATGGCTCCGTATCCGATGGTACCAGTTCAGATGGTTGGCTAGTTAACTTGCGCACCAATCAGGCTGTAGCTGTAGACCTGGCACGAAGTGAAAACGCCGCTGGTAATAAACGGCAAAGAAATGCTCTGTATCTGCCGGCTAATGATCCGGCCTCTATACAAACCAGAATTAATGAATTCTTGGCAGGCAGCCTCACATATAATTATTCGGATTACAACACCCGAATTCCAGGCACCTATTCGCAGGGCGCGCCTCCCCCACACCTTCCCCTGGACCTGTTTGGTCTACCAGGTCAGAACCTGGCAACTCTTCAGGCCGAACATCCAGGCGAACGTAGGCTGCCGTTTCCCAGTATGGCCAATGCACGAACGGAGCACGAAGTACGAGCAAGGGGCGTGGCGCGTACAGCGGCAGAAGATGTGATGTCTCTGCACAATGATGTTCAAACGGTACTCAGAGATCCTCGATATGCCGGAGTCTTGACGCCCGACTTGCGTGCAGAGTTTCAACGATGGGACTATGAAGCCAGGTCTGCTCGCATTCACGCACACCTGGTAGATGCTGTTGCTACCCCTGTAGAAGCAAGTTTGCATGCGGTCTTGAGACGTGAGGCAAATTTGCCGGCAATACTGGCGATGGAACCCGGTATCACTCGACCGGATCACACTAACGTCACCGCCGGAAAAGAGAGAGGGGAAGCCTTCATCGAATACCGGCTACCGACTGAGATCGAAGCAGAGTTCAATAACAATGGCGTAAGGTGGGTCAAGGTAAACGCAGTGCGTGTTTACGCCGATGGCCGGGTTGAGGCCCAGGGTATCAACCACCTGAACAAAGTGGAGAATTTGAATATCGGCAACATTTTCAATATGGGCCGTGGTCTGACTCAGGCAGGCGACCCGCAGTTACATGCTACCGGAGCAGCATTAGCAGGGCTCCGGCGCCCCGATTTCCGCAACACAATTGAATCATTCCAGAATGCACATCGAAATACTCCGATAAGATCCACGGATATTCACGCATTGTTTCGAGATCGTCCTGAGTTGCAGCATCTAGGTTTGGCGCTGCTAAACGTTGGAGAGCAAACAGGATCGGGAGCACCCAGAGCCCGATATGGAGATCCGCCCGAGCAACAACGGTTAGCCCGAGCCGCGAACAACTTCAATCGACCTGTTATTGAGATTGCTGGACACTTGGGAATCACTGAAGCCGAAGTGCTTGCACATATTCCAACCCCTCCTCAAGCAGCCGTCATACAGGAACGCCTGGCGCGGATGAGAACGGTGGCCGAAGCCTTGAAAGGCAATGAAGCCCTGAAGGGCGCCGGTCTACAGGCACAGCAAGTCAACGAATTCCTGGCGCACATAAACGGTCTACCGCAAGCCCCAAAACCAGGTGAGGTTCATGAGCTGCTGGGCGCTTTTGCCGCACAAAAAGCCACATCGGATCAACATTGGCGCGGAGTCTTCAACGAAGTGATCAAGAGCAGAATCGGTATGACTCCCGAGCAAATCACACAGGCTCTGGGACCGACTCATTCACCTGCGGATCTGGCTACATTGGAATCGCTTAGCAAGAAAGTGCCTTTGGACGAACGCCAAGCTCTAAGCAGCGCAGGGCTCGATGGTGCCCGGATGGCCGAAATAATGCGACACTGGCAAACTATGCCCGAAGGAGCGAAATTCTTGGATGCTGTAAGCAGCTACTGTCTGCAGCCGGCCAAATTCAATGAGATGCAAAATACTCTGAACGGTGCGCTAGCCCTCCGTTTTGGCATCAATGCCAAACAGGTTGGTGAAATTCTGGGAAGAACCCCGACACCAGATATGGTGCGTGCCTTTGAGGAGTTCGGCATCACCGCGAGGTCACGTTTGGACCACATCAGGAGTATCGGACTCACACAAGAGAGAATGGTTGACTTCTTGAAGAAGTTAACAAGCGAACCCACTGGCTTGCGAAATATTGATTTCGATGCCGCCGTGCTGAAACACGCATGCAGCGTGGAAGAGGGACAATGGTGGCAGGTAGCAACCCGTCTGCTCGGGGATCGTTTACGGATTTCTCATACAGAAATTGAGAAGTTGGCCGGGAGGAAGGGAAATCCAAGCACTTTCGAGAGAAAGGCTGCAGCCGATTTCGTCGCCGGTCTGGAGCCACATGTTCACGCGGGTCTTAGCCGAGAGATGATCGTGGAATTCATGGGAACACTTACTGGAGGCCGCCCACTGCCTCGCGAAGGAGTGACGGCCGCGTTAGAGGCCCATGCTCTAAGCAAAGCTGCAAGCGAAACGGTTGCCGGTTCACCCTGGCGAACATTCTGGTCAAATTCAGTTGCAGCGCGCTTACGAGTGCCGGCAAATGAAGTGACCGCATTGTTCGGTGGGCTACCGAATCGTGCTCAAATGGAGGGTTTACTCAATCATTCGAAGGTGTTGGAGACTCGCTTGCCCGAGCTTACGAAGCCTCCCTACAGTATGCCGCCTGAGAAATTATTAGAATTCATGCACGAGTTGAGCCGCGCCCCGGGCACCGATACCTGGACACAACTAGATTCTTTTGCCCAGTCACACTGGACCACTTCCGGCGATTGGGCCGAACATGTTATGGAATATGCCAGTATTCAGCAAGCAAATAGTAAGAAGAAGAAGTAAGGAGTGCCCCGAGCGTTATCAACTAAAATACGATTCTTTCGAAAATTGAGGAAATAAATGTCGACTACATCTTGCGGAAGCTACGAGGATGCAGTGTTATGCGCGAAGAGCGCGCATTTTTTGGCGGCGGTCACTCCAAGCGCACCGGAAGTGGTCATTACCGATGCAGCACTAGCAAAACTACCAGATCTGGATACGTCAATGTTTTCCAATCTGCTCGCAAGCGTTTGCGGCGAGGAAGCGGTTCTGAGTAAACTAATCATCGCGGGCCGCGATGAGGTCGCTCACGAAAGCACAATGCTCGGAGGGAGTCGTCCGGATGCCACACACATTTATAACACCAAATCGCTCGGCTACGTATTCATCGTAGACGAGAATACAACCAGGGAACAAATATCGTACGATGCTGTTCAGGTTTTCTTCGTTGGTTTGATAAGGGAATGCCAGTACTACACAAGGCTCATTGAACTTGCCTCCGTCTTAACTGGTGACACCGAATTCGACACCGCGGCCAGACAACTAGACTGCGCCGCGCATTTATCCCAGCTATTTTTCACGCAAGGAATGATTTTGCCTTCCGGCGAAGATGTCTGGCTTGGAATTTGCGTAGCAATCATGGAAGCAGCCATCGCCGACAAGAAAGCTTCAAAGAACCTTTC
This sequence comes from Candidatus Obscuribacterales bacterium, assembly GCA_021732565.1. GTDB lineage: Bacteria > Cyanobacteriota > Vampirovibrionia > Obscuribacterales > Obscuribacteraceae > JAKFUT01. The sequence goes on along the minus strand of JAKFUT010000090.1, from coordinate 15,208 downwards.
TCAGCTTACCTCAATGACCAGTGTTGCAGACCAGCTGATTAAACTGAGGACGTTTATGGTGGACCGGATAAAAGCGGGTGATAAAGATATCGCCGTGCGAACACTTGCATATGTGGGACACAAGTCGGACTGGACAAGTCTGGCTGAAGACATAACGGAAATCAAGTTGAGTGGAGAACTCATTACCTGGAAAGACCTCGATTTTTTGGAATGTCTAGCTGCGCTCGAACATCTCGACCTGTCGCATACCGCAGTTGGAAGCAAGGATAGCGAGGTCCTGATTCACCTCACCGAGCTGAAGTCTCTGTCTCTAGAAGGCACGTACGCGACCAACAGCGTTGTGGAGAATGCCTCATCTCTATTTAAGCTGAACAAACTCAACATCAGCAATACCCGGGTATCCGACAAAGTTCTGGCTGCGTTAACCTATCTGCCGCTCAAGACTCTGGATATTCGGGGCACCCGATGCACTCGGGATGGGATCTCAAAGCTGACCGAACACTTGATTGATTGCGAAATCATCCATACATAATTAACGACAGATGACGTAGAGACATCAAAGAAAATCGATAGCTCCTAGCGTTGTCTCTCGGCTATCGATTTTGTGATCAGAAGGGCGCGAAATGAAAGGAGATTACCCTTCGACGCTGAGGTAGCGGTACTCCCCGCGATAACGCGGGCTAAAATGCCATCAACTGGTGCTGTGTTCAACACTAAGTTTGGGCAGCGAATCAAAGGAACTTGGATTCCGAGGGCCCACCCGAAACGCTTTTGACTACTTTCGAGCAAACTCTCGGTTCCAACCGTCAGCATAACCTTTGAATCCAACCGCACGATACTGGCGTATTGCTCCAATCTGCCTCACTGATGCATTGTAGTCGCCCTGGTCTATAGTAGGATCTAATGGATCCGATCGGAGTGCTTTCACGCCCTCGTGGAAGCCTACACCTGTTGATCGTTTATCAAAAGCGATTTCTCCGTGGTAACCATCTTGGGTTAGCGGGGCGCGCAGCACCTGGTGTCGAATTACATTTGGCCCTTTAGTGGAACGCACATCATCAGGCATGTCATCGCCAACCAGACGGAATCGAGTATCACGAGTCTTGAGTCCATTGTCGTCCAATCCCTCGAACTCATACTTTACAATGCAGTCATATAGGTACATTTTTTCGTTTTCAGTAAGGTCCTGGCTCTCAGCGATTTCAGTCAACATTCTTCCGTGAGCTTTGAAATTCACGTCGCCGTTGCGAGTGGCATAACGCGTCAGCAAACCGACAGCCCGTTTGTCCAAATCAGCACAGCGCCGTGCCCGCTCTTCAGCGTTGTTGCCTTGCACACCATCGCCCGCAACTTCTTTCCACTGCAGTATGTGATTGTCGCGCGTCCATCCACCATACGGGTTGCGCACCGATTCTCCCTGTGCATCTTTTCGTCTCACCTCTACACCACCCTGATACCATGCCTCGTCACCGGTCACTTTATTTTTGACGTGCCAGTATTTTCCTTCTTGTTTGCAATATGCAGCTTCAGCAGTCGAGGTCACTTTCAGCTGCTCATCCATTTTGATAATGAAACTCTTTCTGCTGGCTTGATCGATCCATACATCCGTGTCGCCCGAGCGAACGAACCTGTTGGTTACCACCTGACCGTTTACTACCTGAGTTTCGATAAACTCAGAAGGTCGCTTATCGTTCCCTGGATACGTAAACCTTCTTGCCGTTCCGTCGGCAGAACCGGAAACCCAAATACGCTGTTGATCGTCTCGCTCGACATGATCTTGCTTAGAGTCGTTGACAACGTCGCAGGTGCCCAGACCATCGGCGCGATAAATAGTGCGAAACCCGTTGAAGACATAAGCGTAATCACCAGTTTTATGATCTACTTCTATCTTTCCTTCAAAGAAAGTTTTCCCGTTGTTATCTATCCACTTATCGGTGCATTTTCCATTAGCATCCACCTGGCGTGCTGCGTATCCGTTAGGTTTGCCGTCTGCGGTGTAAAAACTTATCTTATTTGTCTGCCCGTCCTTATCGTATTCAAATGCGACGCCTCCATTTTGCTGAACATAACCGACTCTTGCCCCATCATTGTAGTAAATGCGAGACTCAACCTGGTTTCCAAAAATAACCTGTGTCTCTCTTTCACCACTGGCGTAATCGACCGTAACCACCTTTTGTCCATGTTTCTCCTGTCTTTGCCGATCATCAACCGTACGCTCACTTGTAATGATCACTTGTTGTCTCTCGGGCACAAACTTGATCTCAATCGGACTTCGATTTGCATCTCCTTTCAGAACCCACTTACCGTCACCTGTGGCTTCGTAGACCGTCTGCCCACCCAACTTGTCGGAAAGCGTGCATGACTTTGGCTTACCACTGTCGTATTCTACTTGCACCTTTGATCCGTTTTCTCGAGTGAACTCAGTTAGATTGTTGTTCAGATCCGTTCTATAGGTGACAATTTTCTTGTCTAACATCTGGTGGTGATCTATAGCGCCCGACGGTCTAACAATACTTTGAGTATCCCGCCGCTCATCCGTTCGAACAAATCCACCATCGGCCTTTATTTGATAGGTTCCGTTGAAATGTTTTCCGTTGCTTGATGTCCAGTTTCGGGTACTGTTGTCTCCAAACCACGTGACAGACGGTTGTCCTGGTCTCTCAATTGTTACGGCGTTTAATGCGGAGTCTTTACCGTGATAAGAAAAAGAATAAACACTACTATCGGGATGAGTCACGCTGGTCACTCTACCTGTAGTATCAGTCTTAACTAGACCACCTTCGGCTTTATAAATAGCGTTGCTGAAGTCCGGATTACGCAAAATAAGATCGCCACTATGCCTATCCACAAGCACACCACCGTTATAGCGATCGAAGTCTTCCGGAACAGTGAAGGACTTTCGCTCTTTCCCTTGTGAATCAAAGTCTTTGAATCCAGCGACGTGGCCGTCTTTTAATTCAAACTCGCGGCGCGAGCCGTCCCACCCCGAGAACCGAACTGGTTGGCCATCTTTTAGCTCTAACTTGCCGTTCTGACCGTAAACAATTTGTGGCTCTTCCGGCTTGGTATCTTTCCTGATTATCTCACCCTTGCCGGCGACACTATAATCGCCCGCAGGGAGCGTAATATTCCTCAGCGGCCGGCCAAGCTCATCAGTGTCCTGAAAGCCGGTTATCTTATGAGTCTTCTCGTCATATTGAAGAACTCTTGCGCCACCTCCGGGAAACTCCACCGAAGCGAGTTGATCTTTATTGTAATGAAATCGAGTTCCATCCAGATATGTTACATGCTTTATGTCGCCCTCCACGCCTACCATCTGACCATCGGCGCCAACACTAAGCTTGTCCAAGTGGTGCCCTTTGCTGCTCGTCCAGCCATTTTCCGTTGGCGTCCAGGTTGCTCCTGATTCATCTTGAACGAATGAAAGATTTCCTTTTGCGTCCGTCCGAAAAATTCGTGTGGCTCCATACGGACTTTCTACGATAGTTTCTGTCTCACCTGTTTTCTTATTTGTGTTTACCGTTACTCGATCGCCATCATGGTTAAAGTGTCCTTCGGTGTTGATGTCCGGTTCGCCTGACTCCGGTTTATCACCCTGCTCTTTAGGTTTTCCCTTTTCTGCCTCTGGAGGCTTCTCCTGTTTATCTTCATCCTTCGGACCTTCCCCGGGTTGGCCCTTTTGAGTGTCAGCACCAGGTTGCGCTTTTTCCTCAGGTATTAGCTCATTCCCTTGTTGATCCAACAGCACCGTTTTGGTTTGTCCATCAAGGGAAGTGCTCGTTGCCGAAATGGTCTGATCAGCGTTTGGATGCTTGATTGTTCTAGTTATATTCTTGGAAAAGTCGTAAGAGACGCTGTCGCCCAGCTCGCTGTCCGGAATTGTGCTATTGCGACCGACGGCCGCTCCTGCTTTTATTTCGCGTAACTGGCCTTTCGAATCGAGGGTCTCAGCGACCTTTCCATTAACGCGCACTTCCTGCAGTTCGAAGCCACCTGAAACTGGAACAAATCTATAATTGCGAACGTTGCCGGCGGTATCTCTTGTTTCATTTACCATGCCATTGCTGTCGAACTTGACCGATGAGCCATCGGGCCAGAGGCGTTCCACACACCGACCACTTTTTTTGTCGAACAGTTGTTGGCTATGATCATCAAGCGTTCCAACTAAGTATTTGTCTGTTTGAATTACAATACGCCCATCACTCTGGCGTTCGAGGGAACCTGTCCACGGCGGCGACTGCGAGCCTTCTTGCTTAAACCTGTAAATATCTCTACCGGTTGATTCACGATCTACTTTTTCGACTTGCCATTGAGTTCCATTTGATTCTGTGATGTGGACAATGCGGTTCTCTTTATCAGTGGTGATAGAACGGTGGTTCTCTTCGGTTATTGTTTTTGAACCATCGGCCATTTCGGCCACATGCATACCTTGAGCTGCAGCGGGAGAATATTCTATGGTTCCTCTCGACGAATCAAATTTGAGGTTAACCACTTTCATCGAGTTGCCACCGGGGGCATCGATAGTCCAAGATCCGTCCTTATTTCGGCTTATGATGCGCCCGTCTGCAAACGTTCCATTTATCACTTCACCGTCTTTATCAACTTTGATGCTGACTAAGGCTTTACTGTCCGCTAAAACAATACTTTTTTCTCTTGAAGGCTCCAATTCCGCCTCAAGCTTCGTGTCTACCGAAGCGTCTTCACGAAGTTCTTCTAGAGGAAGCACACCCTCAAGATTCGCCATTTTCGAATTCTCCCGCCCTGACTTGCAATATCGTAATTTCGGTTTGTTGCTACCTTGTTGCCATGGCATTTACCTTCCCTTTTGCCCAAGAGAAATGGATTATTTGTTGGCTTTTGCAAAATTCAGCTTGAAAGGGCAATCAGGGTAAAGCAATCAACCCATAAAGGTGTTTCACTGTTATAAGAAAAGGACGCCCAGCTGTCCCGGAAGCAAGAACCGTGTTCCTTCGGACACAGTTGAGCCACCTATCCCAATATCTCACAGATGTGTCATCCTTCGCTAAATGGCGCCCTGAAGCCGTTCGATGTTGTGACCGGATCAAAGATGGGGTTCATCGGGTCTGCAAAAAAACCGCCGGAGCATGTTTGCCCGGCATTACTGAAACCGCTGGTGAATTTCATCGCAAAACGGAATAGGAGCAACTTTGCTTGCCGCTGTCATCGCGCAACTCAGTCGGCTCCGACCGAAGGGATCGATATGAAGCGATCGCAGCTACGGCTTTGAATGCGCGTTTGTTTCCCGGCGTTGACCGACCATAAACGGAAGCTTTCCGATCGAATCTATATTGGGACCTTCTGCACTGGTGGTTACCCGACTCTTCTGGTACTTGGAAGTGCAGGAACACTGGCTCGGAATGGGCGCGTTAAGCGCAAATCTTTCTAAACCAGTTGATAGTGGCCGAGTTGGTAAGTCCCAATTCCGGCAACAGTTGGGGTTGAGGGGCTCGAGAGACTTCTCTCTCCAAAGCTGCGGCTGTTTCCGCTTGCTTCAATTCAGTGTGCCGTTTGGCGGAGGAGAAGAGCGCCTTCAGCTCCAAAACCGATGTTTTTACGCTTCTTGAAAGCTCATCTGCAGATAAGGCTTGTGGCTGGCAATTTGCTATCATCATTAATCCCCCATTTACCCGCACGGCAAATCAAGCCGGACTATCCGACCTTCCTTCCTTTGCCTGTCCCCAATCCCCGACTAATCAGTTCGTGTTCTTTCTTACGCCGTCCTGAGCTTGGCTTTCAGGATCATCTTCATAGAATGGCGCAAGCCCCTCTCAACGTTCGAATCTGTCTTATCGGTGAGCTTATGTCTTTTAATCTAGTTCAAAAATGTTGCATAAACATTGATATTTGGCATCAAAAAATTAACTCAATGTCGCAAAAATCAGACTATGCAGATCGTCCCCTTTCATCAACCTTCATTCCTCAATGTGGTAAATTCTTTTGGTTCCGTTAGCAAGCAGACCATAAGTGCTCACCGATAACCTCCGAGTCTCCGATATATCTCGCCCGCTTCGATCCGTCGATGAGCTAGACGATTGTGGCAGCGGCGCCGGCACGTTCACCTACACCAATGCCGAACCCGATCACGAAACCTCCAAAGAGGTTACGTCAAATTTGCTCGCCCCCTATATTGGACCTTGCTTGATGCTTGATCTCTCAAGACAACAAGGTAAGGAACTGACTGCAGATGATCTAATGCAAGCGTGCGCTTTTATTGAAGCCGAGTCAGATGAAGGTTTTTTGTTGGAACGGGTTCTGTTAAAAACCGGATACGACGGTAGCAGTTCGGACTATAGTTACCTCAGCCCCGATGCAATGCTGCTCCTCAGGTCACGAAGCGTGTTACTTGTTGGCATTGACAGCCCCCAAATAGATGCGCCGGGACAGAAGTCTAATGAGGTTTTTATGCGCCACAACAAAATCTCCTGGATAGCTAACTTGAACCTTGAAAGCACCCGGTCTGATCGGCAGTACCTGCTTGCTGCATTACCTCTCTTGCATCGTAGGGATTCAGTGGTCCCCATTCGTGCAGTTCTGATTGACCCCACTGAGGCTGACTAATAGTGGAACCTTACTTTAACCTGCTTGATATTTCCGCCACGAAAGCGAAAACAAACGTCACTTCATTGGCATTGAGTTATGGGGAGAGGAAATGCTCTCTGGCAGTGTTGCCCCTCGCGAAGGAGGATGACTCAATGAACTTCTCACCGGAAGCGGGGCCAGCCTTGACTCCCTTTATCGGACCCTGCGCCGTCATTGACTTGTCAGACAAGAGCGAGAGTGCCATCAGTGAAAAAGAAGCACAATCTACGGTCGCGCTAGTGAAGAAAACGGTTGAGGAGCTAAAAGCTAGATATAGGGGGCACATTGTTCCTCCTACCAGATACTTGTTCCGGACAAAGAGGCACAGAGAGGACCGCTGCCGCTACTTTACCGGCGAAGCAATCAATGCTGTTTTCTCGAGCGGGGTGATCCTGATCGGAGTCGAGACCACCTCTTTGACTCAGGAGGGGGAAAAGGCAGATCTCAACTTCCTAACACAAGGCAAAGGACTTTTGTTGAATCTGAATCTACAAAATGCTGAACCGGGTATCAACTATAACCTCCTCGCCCTGCCTGCTGAGATACAAGGGCATCAGATTCTTCCTGCACGGGTTGTGCTCGCTAGCTTGTGAATTGGTGAGCTTGAGCTTTCAATCCAGCCACAATTCCCGAAATCGAAGCGGGCGGGACGCCATGTCACAAGGATCCTTGAGTGCATGGCGCACCCCTACACTCTCCCCCCGGGACTTGCTCTCGCTCGAGCTAAGTCCGATTCAGGGCATACTTGAAAGGTCGTTGTGTCGCGAAGGAACTCGCGCAATCTCGCACTCGGAAAACAAATTGCAAAATTGACGGCTAACTATAATGAGGTGCAGGAATTTGAGCGAAGCACAGAGTGACATTGATGTGATACTGATTGACCAAGATGGGGTAAACGTGGGGATTGTCTCCCAAAGTACGGCGCTGAAGCTTGCCCGTAAGAGGGGGCTTAATGTCGTAATAGTTGAGCCTGATGCTAGTCCGCCCGTAGCAATGATTGGAGACTATGACACCTTGATGTTCGAGAAAAAGCAACGGTCGCGTCGAATCGGTTCGTCTGGCGAAGGTGATCTCGGTGGTTCTAACCCCGACCCGTCACGCGTACCCCGCAAACCGTTGCCGATTGCTGGATCTGGTGCAATCAGTTTGCCGCTACCTGAGCGTAAAGAAGAATGAGCAATAGCACTTGTTTCATCAGACGGAACGAATTTCAGTTCCCGATCATTTTGCTTCTCGTCGCGAAGCGAAAAACGCCTGATCATGTCTGCTCGCAATATCTTTGCCCAAATACCCGATTATGTCATTAATCGGTCGAACTGGGTAAAGTCAGAGAATGGAGTTAATTCGCTCCCGGTCGAACAAGTACGGCGATGGAAATCTTGTCCAACGCGGAGAGCGATGGCTCCGGTCAGAATGAGAGGAACCGACCGCAGGCGCATAAAGAAATCCAGCCGGGAGAAAAAGAATGGAATCGCCCAATCAAGAACCACAAAAGGAAGAAGCAAACCGCCCCCCGACCCGTGATGGAAACAAGCGGACTAGCGCACCTAAAACACCTGCACCGAGCCCTTCCTTATGTGCTGTCCTCTCGCCTCACTTCAAGCAATCAACATTTCTGGTGACAAAAGCGCTAATAGCCCTTAATGTGCTGGCGTTTCTGGGCATGGTCGTCTGTTCCGGCGGAGCAGGATTCATGGAACCATCCAATGACTTGCTCAAAAAGTGGGGGGCCGATTTCGGACCTCTAACTCTCAATGGTGATTATTGGCGTGTAGTCACATCAATGTTCCTGCATATCGGTTTCATTCACCTACTGGTAAATATGGCAGCCCTTCGTTCGCTAGGTGAAAGTTGCGAGCGACTCTTAGGCTCCGGCAAATTCTTAGCAGTCTATTTCATCGCCGGGCTTGCGGGGAATATTGCCAGTTTGTTGCTGAATCCGGTAGTTCTTTCAGCTGGTGCATCTGGTGCTATCTTCGGTGTCTATGGTGCGCTGTTCGCCTTTTTTCTCGCGCATAGAGATACTATGAACAAGCAAGCACTGCTAAACGGAAGCAGAGCTGCCGCTGCATTTATCGTATACAACCTTTTTCTCGGGTTCGCATTCGGATTTGACAATGCGGCACACATTGGCGGATTGCTGACCGGATTGCTTTGCGGATACCTATGCTTGCAGAGATCATCCGCCAAAGTAAAAGCGGGCGCGACCCTACTCGTTCTGGGGATGATCGGTACGTTCTGCGTTGCACGGTATGCCCCATTCGACTTCTCAGGCCAATACAAACACCTGCGTATTCTCGATAAGATACAACATGAGGGGGCATCCTTAGAAGCATTTGCGGCGTTGAATGAATTGTGCAAGCAGCATCCGAATACAGCCAATTTCCGTTCCGTGAGGGCCTATTTCTTACTAGAATTTCATAGATACGAAGAAGCAGTTAAGGATTTCGATTTAGTAGTTACCCTCAACACACCCCAACGCGCATCGGCTTATGTTGGGCGAGCAGAGGCTCTGATCGGCCTCACACGATTCAAGGAAGCACTAGCTGACGCAAAAGAGGGAATCAAACTCGGTAAAGATACTGCAGCAACCCATTTACTATGTGCAAAAGCAAGTCTCGGTACGGGCGATTCCAAATCTGCAATTGAGGAATGTGCCGAAGCGCTCAAGCTCGATCCCAAGGTTTCATATCAAGTTTGTCTCATTCGCGCACGAGCCTGGTCAAAGCAGAACAATGACACCGCTGCCGTGGAGGACCTTTCCAAAGCAATCCTACTTGAACCCGACAACCCGGAAGCACATATGGCACGCGCCAATATCTATGCTAAGGCGCATGATTTCAAGCAGGCACTCGCCGACATCAACTATGTGCGAGAGAAAGCTCCCTCGGACCTTTCCAGTCTTATCATGCGAGCCGACATCTACAAACAAATGGACGACAAGAAGCGAGCTCTGGCCGATTTGGAAGAAACTACAGAACTGGTGAAGAAAATTCCTGATCCGAAAAAACCTTTGATCCTACCAATGATCAATTATGTGAGGGCAATCACTCTATGGCACTTTGGCGAAAGAGCAGCAGCAGCCGCAGATGCCGAAAAGGTTTGCCTGGCCGGATGGAAATCGACGCAATCACCCTATTGCGCAATATGGGCGGTTATCTGCTTTCGAGCAACCGGTCAGGAACCGAAAGCTGATCAAATGCTCAAGGACGCCGCCGAGAAGTTGGCCAAAAGTTGGCCCTATCCGGTAGTACCGTACCTGCAAGGAAAGCTAAGCCAGGAAGAGTTGTTCAAAATGGCAGACAACAACGACAAGTTGACTGAGGCAAAAGCATACGTAGGTCTGAATTTGAAGGCTAGAGGAGAAGCGCTCCCAGCGCGAGATTTCCTTCAGTGGGTTGTTGATCATGGCACCAAAACCTTCATAGAATATGACTTATCTCAGCAAGAGCTAAAGAACTACTACGCTGACGCAAACAAGAAACAAAACTGACCTGAAGTAAAGTTCTACCTTGCTTAGCAGTCCAACCAATCTGAGAGGAGCGCTGGCAGACGTGCACCGCATCCGGCCCGAGAATAAATCTGCCAAGACAACCTGTACTTTAACGCTCATCCGTTAGAGAACGATTGCACAGATAGAGCAGCAATAGATTCTCCGCCCCCGCTGAAAGCACACGAAGTACCACAGAGTTCGGATGGCCACCCACTCAAATCTCAGCGATTACGGTGGGGCGGTGTTTTGTTCATGGTCTACTTGGGTGCGTGCATCATTGCCTCACAATGAGCTGAACGGATCCTGTAGCACATCCTCACTAGTCCCAATTCACAGAGGAAGTGATCGATTGAAAACACTGTAGGGAAAGCAGGGACGGTCATGGACCGCCGCTACCAACCAGTCATCTTCAACGTAAAACGGAACTAGTGATGCACGGGTGCCACCGATTTTTAAATCGATCAAGGATGTGCCGACTGATACTCTTAACGAACGGTCCTTGCGTCGTACATTGTTAGCGCCGCTTGAGCACCTGTTGGTTTAGGCGCCCCATCAATTCTTTAAAACGATGCTCATCGGGCAATGGTCTGGCAGACTTGGAATCCATGGTCTTGGGCCGGCCTATCTGCTCGGGGGCGACGAGGGCAGGAGCACTCTCGATTGCCTTAGAGCGCAATGCGCTCAAGTCGGGAGAGGCCTCTGTAGAACGTGAAAGAGGATGATTCTCGATAACGAGTTCATCTGGATCATATGGCGGTACTATGGGACGAGGCGAGAAGTCTCGGCTAACACTAACGGAGAATTTGTGTGAATCTGTAATTTCACCAGACTCTATGTTTACTACAAGTAATTTGCGATCTTCTTCAAATTTGAGGATTTCTCCGTGTGCAGCAATGTCTCCATCTGCACCCGCTTCGCGATCAAGAATCACCCTTTGTTTGGACCCGGCAGTCTTCAACTTTTCGTTAATGGATTTAGCGAGTTCTCTTTCGCAACCCAGATCCTGCGCTTCCTGAAATGCCTCGGCAATCCGCTTTTTGTCACCGGTGGAAAGTTTTCCGTCGAAGGAGACCCCCTTCGCGAGATCAAGAGCGGTCTCGGTTAACAAGAAAAATTTTCTGAATTCCAGATTACCTTTGTCCCCCGGGTCGATCTCTTGTGGCTTGGATATTTTCTGAACATGTTCTGAATAAGCCTCCGTCGCCAGGCTTTTCCACACATCTGGCCCGTCCTGTTCGGACGTCGGCACATCGATGTTCTCAGTACTGTTATTTACTTCCTTGGTCATTTTGTTCACCTGTTTGAAAATCGACCTCTAATTGTGAGTGAGCTTTGTCTGCACCATTTTTTACAAACAGGAAAGCTTGTCACTTAGAAGTGCGGATGTCTTTACGTCTATTACGACACACATTCTCGCGTGGAACGATACCGCTTTCGGTATTACATCCGATCCGATGTTTGTCACACACAAGATTGATACCGTATTTGGCATCACTTGGTCGTAGCAATAATAATAGATGTTTGCGGCAAATATCTCACTGTACAATTACACACAATCGCTATTTTCTTAGCACCGCCTATGATGGCACTCAAAATCAGTGGCGACAGCAATTGCAATGTGCTCGATCGTGGTGATGGTCACCTGCCGAACGAGCACATTATCCACAACAGGAAGCAACCGGCGCGGGACGTCAGAGCTACAAAAGGTAAAATCGATGCTACAGCATGCTACCTGATCTTTAGTAACATTGCAGCATCGCAGTAATCCGAGAAGCAGACAAGCCTCTAGTCGTACTGTTATGAGCAGTCGTCAAAACTATTTGTTGTCTAGTTATAACGCGATGGGTCCAATTATCAGAGCGACAAAAGAACTGGTTATCGATAGAGTAACTGCACTACTTCCATAGCAGCGCCGTGGCAATTTAACAACATCAGTGTAATACAAATAATTCGCAAAAAGTTCGCAGTCGATTCATAGCCTTCATCACACACGCGCAAGAATCGGCAAATTAATGCTCGCAATCTACAATTTTGCAAAATGATCGCATTCCGCTCCCTCCGGTACTTGCCTGCCTTCAATCAATTACAGACAGCAATTCATTTTACGAAGAAAACTCCAACCCTCTGTGCTGCCGTTGGTCGTCCGCGCGGTCAGTCTGCTCGGATTCATTTCCGGGTCGGGCATTCCTTTCTGCCCTCAAAAATAAGCAGCAGGTCCCTCATCTCGCGCACTGACTGAAACCGCCAAGGGTAAAGGCGAGAGCTGGAAGCAAGTCCCTTCGAGGGTCTCGCCTCGAAAAACGAGGATAATTTTCGATTGACGAACCCAGCCTCACGATCGATAATCCGTTAGTTCCAATGCCGGAATGATCTGTGGGGCGGGCATAAGAATATTGCGCGCAGGGTCAATTTATGACTAACATTGAAGATCAAACTACTACCCTACTCCCGGAAATCAGAGAGTCTTTTGCTCGATATAGCAACATCAACTTAATTGGTTCAGGAGGCTTCGGAGCCGTATATAAGGCATTCGATCCAGCCCTGGGAAGGTATGTTGCTATCAAGGTATTGCAACTCGACGTTTTACGGATCCCTGAGATGAGAGAGCGCTTCCTGAGAGAAGCCAGACTGTTGTCTGTCATCAGGCATCCGAACGTGGTTCAAATATATTCCCTTGGGCTGACAGTGAACGGTTACCCTTATATTTCCATGGAATATCTTGAAGGCCGGCTTTTGACAGACATGCTTGCAGAGAAACAGCCGCTATCTTTCAGCGAGGCAAAAAGTATCTTCATCCAAATTCTCTGTGCAGTGGAGGGTATTCATTCTTCCGGAGTGCTTCATCGGGATCTGAAGCCTTCCAATTTCATGTTGGTGCCAGAGGGAAATTCCATTTGTGTCAAGTTAATCGACTTTGGACTGGCAAAGGGTTTCGCGGAAGACGAATTTAACACCAAACTGACGTTGACTGGTGTGGTCTGCGGTACCCCCGCTTATATGAGCCCGGAGCAATGGGCTACAGGACAGCCGTCTATTCAATCCGACATTTATTCTCTGGGTTGTACTCTTTACGAATGTTTCACCGGGCGATCACCATTTGTGGTGTCATCGAACATGCCCGCCGACTGGATGCTAGCTCACTTGCTTACAAAGCCACAGCCGGTGTTTGTATGCAGGCAGGAGAACTTCGCCTATCCGGATTTGGAATTGCTCTTAACGACGGCTTTGGCAAAAGATCCGAAGAAACGATTCCAGACGATCCAGGAATTCAAACGAGCATTGGAGGATTGTAGCGGAATCACCGTTGATGCAGCCCAATACCAACCACCTCAAGTGGAATCGCAAAATCTAGACGCGTGGCCGTATACTAAACTATCACCTTCCACGACTTCGGCACATGGAATTGGTGCAACTCATGGGGTTGCTGCAACTCATCGTGTCCTGCTAGCACTCGTGATCGCTATATCCGCTTTTGCTGCAATCGTTTGTTTGAGTCCCCAAAAACAAACACCTATCGTTCGTTTTCAAACGAGCAGAAAAATGCCGTTAAAACAGAAAGACGCGATTTCGACTTTACGTCATGTCAATTCTGTCGTAGACGAGAGTGTGCGGTTCCACACCGGAAAGTTGCCAACTATTAGAGAATTTGAGGACCTCGCTGCAATAACAGAGCAGGCCATCAGCCAAATTCCTGAAAGCAATAGACCACTGAAGTTACAGGCTCACCTTGTATTGGCCACCGTCTACAAAGGAGTTTATTTAACAACTAACAACCAAAATTGGCTGACGGGTGTTGTGAACGAGTGTCAAAAGTCATTAACGTTTGCACGCGATGACGCCGGAAAAGCAAATTATGCGGCAAGTTGCGTTTACGCTCATCTGGCTAATCTATTGGATCCCACTGACCCTCGATCTGCCAAATACTACGAGCAAGCTCTTCGCTCCTATGACTCCAGGGCAATCGAGTCTCATTGCGACTTCGTTTTGGAGCCGGGGCTTCCGGCAGTGCCCCGAGCTAACGCAGAAGCCCAGTGGATGAACTGGCTTGGACACTGCTACAGAGTATTGGGCGATGATCTCGAAAAGAACGGACACTCTGGACGAGCTGAGCACAGACAAGCTGAGAATTGGCTTCAAAAATGTATCCACCAGTCGTTGGCTCATCCCCCATTGAGCGAGCCAGCTATGAGATCGACAGAAGAGTTATGCGATTTGCTGGTTACCTGCAAACGAAGAAACGAAGCACGTAAGATTGTCCTGGATCTGGAGGCTGTGGTTCGCAGCGAAGATACTCTGAAATGGACAAGCAGTGGGGATATAGCCTCCAAATACACCATCCTCAGCGACTGTCAATTGAAGACAGGTGATGTTGCGGACGCTTTGCGGTTGTCTACCCTGGCGACAGATCATTTAGACTCTACTCACAAATACTTGCACGACCTGGAAATGAATGTGCATCGAGTCGAGTTAGCGACATATCGGGAACGAAACGCTGACCTAACGTCAAAAATTCAAATTTTGCGAAATCGGGTAGAAAAAATGATTGATACCAGGAGAAATTGGCATGCGCCAGAGGAGCAATAGTTCTATCACTGTTTCTTAGGTAGTCGCACATAGAAGATTGCGCCTTTGCCAAGTTCGCTTTCCACAGTAATGCTGCCGGTGTGCAAATCAACAATCTGTTTTGAAGCGTACAATCCAAGGCCGGAGCCGGCGCCGATTTTTGCCGCACTGCCTTGCCAATATCTCTTAAAAAGGCTGTTTCGTTCATCGAGAGACAAACCCGGACCTTGATCAGAGAAACTAATGCACACGCTATCCGGGCCATCTACCAGAGTAATTTTGACCTCAGTCGATCTCTTAGAAAATTTAATTGCGTTGGCAAGCAAATTCAAGAACACACGTCTTATCCTGGCCTTATCAACCACAGCTTCAAAGTTATCGCCACTGATCTCAATCTTAATCCCCTTCTTTTCAGCCAAAAACTCGAGTGTCTTACAGGCCTCACCAATCAATATTTTCATATCCGTAAGGTTCAACTGTAGTTGTTTATTTGTTTGATTTGACACCTCGAGTATGTCACCGATCAAGTTGAGTAGAAGCTCGATATTCTCT
>JAKFUT010000313.1 GCA_021732565.1 Candidatus Obscuribacterales bacterium | reverse complement strand
CAGATGAGAAATGGAGCAAGGTTCAAGACGAATTCATCCGTAAGCAGAACCGCTTTGTAGAAGTCTTGAGCAGGAATGTCGAGCCGGCGATCTCCCACCAGAGTGCACGAGTACAACAAGCCCGGGGGGAAAAGTCGGAACTTGAGCTTGCTTGTGCGAACAAGAAGTATTTCGAGTTGGTCTATCAAGGACGAACACATGAAGCAGACAAGCACGCACTAGACGTGTTCTCCCAATACGGAAGAATCACATTCGCGGCACCAGCGATTGCGCGGGGGCTGTCGCTTAGTGGAGAGGGTATGTACTCCAATGCCATGCGACGATTGAACGCAGAACACGAAACAGTACGACGCGAGCTGGTTCTTAACCCTTTTCTGGGAAGCGACAAGAGAAAGGACCTCTCGACTCCGTCTGCCGGGTTCCTCGTTGGTACGGCTCTGCTTCAGCTGATTCACTCGAAGAAGACCGGCAAAGATTGTTTGGATATCGCCGCAATCCAAAACGAGGCGTTCCTGAGTATTGATAATGATCCCGACGTCAGAAAACTGAATGGTCTCGCTTCCGACATTGGGCAGAGGCTCAGTGTGCTTTATGCGGAAATCGGAATTATGCAAGCTAATCATGATCGATTTGCTGCGGTTATAAAAGACGCGAACGTTCGCGCGCGAGAATTAGGGGAGTTGCTCAGCAAGCTGAGTCCCTATGAACTATCCAGATTGCACGCCATGAGAGAGTTGCTCAGCCAGTCACTCATTAAAGCCACAAGCAATGACTCCCCTGTTCGAGAGCTGCTCCGGGCTAGATTGGAGGCTTTGGATTCAGCACTAATGTTGCTTGATCCTGCATACAAGCACGAAAAATTGCAGGCGGATAAAATCAAGCAGATTAGCAAGCTTCAGGAAGAGTACAACTTTCTCCAACGCGAGAGCTGGAAGCTGGCTCAACATGCAATCCCTCCGGAGCACTTAAAGACCTACGTGACGGACCATCCCGGGTGGGAGCTTACAAAACTCCAGAGACAGTACTGGATCGAGCGACGTGATGCCGTGGCGGAACAACTGGTCAACCTCCGAGGAGCACTGTATCAGCGAAAGAACCTGCAGAAGCTTTTAGCTTTCCTGGATACTCCGGAAGCAAAAAACGAAAGCACGTTTCGCACATGGCTGAAAACAGACGGGGTGGAGTTATTGGTTTCTCTCGGCGCCGCGGCAGCGGCCACGGCTATCCTGGTTGCCACGTTTTCGAACCCCGTAACAGGAGCGATTGCAATATTCGGTTCTGAGGCATTGGGTGGTCTGGCAGTAGCCGCAGCCGGGACATTCGGCGCCATGTCCGGAAGAGAGGGCACCAGGGAAGTGCAGCGTTGGCTCGGCGTAACAAATCACGGCGCATTACTGGGTGATACCTTGCGCGGTGCCAAAGAAGATATGCCGGATGGTAGTGAGCGAGATATGACATTATTGAATGATGTGCTTCCATCTTATCTCAAAGAGTTTGCAGCGGGTACAGGTGTGGGCTGGGCCGGATGCGCGCTTGGCCATCAAATCGGCAGGGGGCTCAGATTCCTCGGCGAGAGGGCTGCATCAGTCTTCCTCGCGGAAAGCGGACCGGCGGCGGCCCGCCTGGCAAGCAATCTGGCCACCATCGAGTCGGCTGCGGGCCAATCAACCTGGTTTAGCCGTTTTGCCACTTCAGTTCTGGCGGAATCTCGAACGACTGCAGCATTGACTCCAGCAAGTATCATTTTGGAACAAGGAATAAATGCGGGCGGTAGGCACTATGGATACAAATTGTCCGAGGGCAATGTACTAACTTCTTTTCTGGCGGCAACGGCCCTCAGCGTTCCATTTGGAGCAATGCACCCTACCGTGGTGCACCAGGAAGGTCCGCACAAACCCGGAGCCCCTGCTGTGATTTTAGAATACAAAGGGTCGGTAAGAGATGCTAATCGTTATATGGTAAGCGCCATGGAGCACGGTTCTCTCTTTCGGGTTCGTCCTGACGGCACTTTTCTGGAGATCACCAAGGATGGACTGGTCGTTGAATGGCGAAGACCCGGTTCGAGTGCGGTCGCACACGCCGGGGAAAAATTTGCCGGATCGTTTGACGCTTTGAAGAATACGTGGCGTGATAACGGCAATCGCGTAACTTCTATTGATCCGGAAAAAAGATATCTTTTTGATCTCCGAGCAGCACAGGTAGATAGAACGAAAGAAATCCTCCGCAAGAAAGGGGAACCGGTAGAGGCTCACCCTGCACGTGAGAAATTCGGAACGCTCGACATCTTTAGGACTCGGCGTGACGACCATGTGGCCAATCTCGAGAGGGGCAAAAGATGGCTGCTCGATCTGCGAGCGGCTCAAACAACACGGGCACAGGAATTGCTGCGATACATGTATTCCAATCAAGAGCCTCGCTCTTCACACTCCCATGACGACCTCAATCATCTTTCGTCTCGCCCCGCGAACCGCTTCGGCTTCGACTTGCGTGCCGCCCAAATTGAGTGGCACCAGCCGGGCTCTACGCCCGTAGACGCAGGCGAAAAGTTCGGAGGCACCTTTGATGCTTTTTTCAGCCGCCGCGACATCATCAAAATGGATCTGGAGCAGCGATGGATTCTTGAACGCAGAGCGGAGCAAAACGACAACATCAAAGAGATCCTTCATCGCCGTGAAAGTTCAGGTGGTCCGCCGAAAGGTCCAACGCCGGATCGATTGGATAAAGCGACTACTGAAGCTTTACGTCAATATTTCAAGGACCTGGTTCCCGCGTTGGCGGGGCGACCTGATCCGTCGTCGCTGGTTGACAGAGATACATTGCGCCGAGTCAATAGCAGGCTTCAAGAACTCACACAGCCTTTGACGCAATTGGAGAGTAAGGTAAACGATCTGGAGATCGAGTATTTTCGACGTACTCGCGATCTTCTCGCGAAAAAACCCGAGATAAGCGTTTTTCGCGAAAAAGTAGATCTCTTGCATGCAGAGGCCGACACTTTGAGAAAGGGGCTCCTCAAGAATGAGGAATTTAGACGTCTCAACATTGTCCGTTCGCTGGCAGCCGGTGAATTTCCTCCCGGGGAACACTTGGTTAAATTAAAAAACGGGAACACCGTTAGGCTTTTGATTGGTGAGCGAACCTTCCTTGACAGTGAAGGTAAGCCGCACCGTCAGATGTATGGTGAAGCGGTTCCAGAAAGCCATGTGCGAGAGATTCTGGCGGAACTTGAAAGATCTCCGATTATTCCAGATCAGGTAACGATAGCTTCCCGACGCACTGCCCTTGGCGGATCCATGGGAACGGTGGGGTTTGTACACGAAATTTATATCAATGCCAGGAAGGACTCTCAGCCTTTGCTCTCGCGGCGGATCTTCAATCACGAAACCGGTCATCTTTTTGATCACGGCATCTGGCGCACAACTGCCGACGCTGCTATACAGGAAAAGGTACACAAAGCCTATGTCAACGGGCTTGAGAGCGGAGTAGCCGATACCGCGCAAAAACATTTAAGGGGGAGTCTGGATAAAACAGCCTATATAGAAGCCCTGAAGAAGAATCCTGATATTTTTCTGAACGACCTGAGTACCCGTGCGGACGAGATGCGATATTTCGCCTCGCGAAATGAAGTATTTGCTGAGATGTATATGCTTTATGCGGAACAGCAACGAATCCAGGCGCACACCGGACGGGCTTTGTCCTATACGGAACTCCTCAACCATTTCAGTAGTCCCGAGCGTGGCTCCATAATGAAGCATTTCCATGAAATGTTTGAGATTCTGAGCACGGAAGTTTTCCCGAAAACAATTTTGGCGGAAGCTAGCAAGCACCGCGCGCAACGTAACCTACTGCCGGCAGAGCGCGATGGCAAACTCTCTGTTGAACGCCTGCCTCTAGAACGAACCGCCGATGGTGACAGGTATCACCTGCGCAACATCAACAAAAGACTCGACGAACTTCTCAGACCAGTAACGGAATTAGAACGAGAAATAGACGATCTTGAAAGGGACTATTTGGGAAAAAACCATGACAAACGGACGACTCACGAATTGCTTGCCTTACGAAAGAGACTGATGCTACTGGCTGAAAAAAGCGACGCTACACGTACGGAGCTGCTAAAAAATGAAGAGTTCCGCCGGCTCAACATCATCCGTTCGCTTGCGGCAGGCCAATTTCCGCCAGGTGAGCACATGGTCAAGCTAAGAGATGGCAACACAGTGAAGCTTTTGATCGGCGAAACTACCATTGTTGACCGAGCTGGAAAATTGCAACGGACGATGCTTGGTGGACCGGTTCCTGAGGCACACGTGCGCGAAATTCTGGAGCAGCTGGAAAGAGCACACTTCATTCCGGATCAAGTGTCGATTTGTTCCGAGAAGGATTCTCTCGGCGGAGCCCTGAACAAGGTGGGCTCGACTTATCAAATTTGGATAAACGCGCGACATGACAGGCATCCGTCCTTTGCGCGTATGACTTTTAACCATGAGACTGGTCACCTGTTTGATTATGTTATCTGGCGAAAATCAGCTGCTCCTGCTATCCGGGATGCCGTCCATAACGCCTATCTCAAAGGACTTGAAGGCGGTCTGGCAGACACAGTGCAGGGACACTTAAAAGAGAAGCTGGACCGAAGAGCTTTCATCGAGATCTTGAGCTGGTCCCCGGACAGCGCGATTAAGCAGATGCAAACGCCTGAAGATCATATGCGTTATCTCAGTTCCCAAAGTGAAGTTTTTGCCGAGATGTACGCGCTCTATCTTGAGCAACAACGAATCAAGGCAAATACCGGCAAAGAGTTGACCTACACTGGGCTACTCAATCGCAGTACCGGACTTGTAGCTCCCATGCGAATATCCATCATGAATCACTTTGAGGAAATGTTTGGTGTGCTGAGCAAAGAAGTCTTTCCGCAAATCAAATCGTCAAAAAACAGAACCATCCGCGGAGAATGGATAACAAAGCCGGCAGTTGTCGACGACTACGGGCTCTGGACGGAAAGCAGGGTGTTTAAGGACGCCGCAACCTTCAGCCGTGCAGAGAAACCCTCTACTGTGCGTGGCTCTACTGAAAATACAGAGATTGGAACGTTCGAGTGGAATGAACCAAGTAAAGAAGGAAGTCTATTGAAAGCTGTTGAGCAGATCAGAGAGAATTTCTCGGGCAGTGACGCACTGTCTAAGGAACGGTTACCTCTAGAATGGATAGAAAAGATCGAAGATAAGAATAGAAAAGCAGCACTTCAGGATCTTGCAGAGAAACTTTTGAAAAAGGGAACAAGCGAACTTGCTCTCTATGACTATATGCAGGGACGTCGGCCAGAACCTCCTCCAGGAACCAAAACCGCCATACTGGAAGGTGCCAATGCACTGGAAAAATTCGGGCAGGACAGAGATGCCATTCGATTAGCTCGCGAAGTCGTTGATATTGTTACGATCGGCGAGCCGACACTGATCGAGGCGGTGCGTTTGCAGCGAGAGATTTATGCCGCCCAACGTGAATTGGCTCACGAGCACAGTGTTGATGCCAATGGTGCTGAATCCGCCAAAAGACAATTGGAGACTGCCCGGAAAGCACTTGAGTCCCTGAAAGATTCCACTGCCAAAGGGAACGAACGACTTTCCGCAGTTATTGAACGCATAGAATCAAAGACGCGGGCGTTGAATGATGCTCAACAACATCTTGCGGAGCTCCTGCATAACGGCTCCGGAAAACCTGCGCACGAGGAAGCGGTAGCGGCTGCTCGGCAAAAGGTCCTGGCGGAAGCGAAAAAGCTACATTCCGATGCTGATTTCAATGCTTTGAAAGCCGCTTTTGCTGCCGAACGCAATGGGCTATCCGCGGGGGAATACTTCGCCAAGTACTCCGATGGCAGCAGGCTGAAAATAATCGTCAAAGAAGGTAGTTACGTAAAGCACGATTGCATCGATAAGCTTCTAAATCGAGTCGCAGATAATGGCATAAAACCAAATGAACTCGTGTTCGACCTCCGGCATCCTTACCCGGGTTCTGCCGAGGTCGGTAGCGTTTTGATTCGCACAAGAACGGAAGACATTCATTATATGATCACTTTCGATCATGAATCAGGACATTTGTTCGACTTCTCGCTCAATCAGCGCAGTGCCGAGTATCAGGCATTCCTAAAGACCTGGCGCACCTGTGTGCAAGAGAACGCTGACCTGCTTTTCAGGCAAGCATCAATGATAGACGATAAACTGCCGGCTGGTGGAGTTGAAGCGTTCAAACGAGAACTACTGAACAATCCAAGGTTCCAGGGCGGCACCCGCGATGAGCTAACCAGGTACTATGCAAGCAGTAGCGAATTGTTGGCGGAAATGTTTGCGCTCTATATGCATGAACAGAGGATGCGAATAACCGGAAAAGGTGTTTCGGAATACAGCGCTCTGCTGCATACGCAGGTGGCGCCCCGCGATGAGCACCGGGCAGTAGTGATGCTAAACTTTAAGGAGCTGTATCGCCATCTTAAACAGTCGCTTTTTCAGAAATTATCCGCTCAGCAGAACGCGAAAACGCTTTTTCTTGCCAAGCAAGCTAACGAGTCGTCATTCGCTAATCTCAAGCGCTGCTTCACTGAATACGGTGCCAACTCGAAAGAATTCCAAAACACATGCAGTGAGTATCGGAAAAACACCATGAAGCAGGCACGTGAGGCTTTAGCAGACGCTCTATTCACTAATGAGCATGGGATCTCCGCGGCCGATTTCGACCCCGGCAAGCTCTCACCGGAAATGCAAACCAAACATCAAAGCTACCGGCGTTTCGCAGAGGTGGACTACAATCCTCAGAGCCATCGCGCGCTGCCGGGGGAGCATCCACAACCGTTGTGGTTAGCTCTGCGTTGCTGTTTTATGGAACAGGCATTCAGGTTGTTCAATGAAAACAGTTCTCTAATGGAATCGTTAGCCAGAAAACGTGCAGACGCAAAACTGGCCAGCTTTATTGAACTTCGCCTGAAAGACTTTCTCCATAACCGATCGACCTCACTGGCTCATGACATTTTTGATGCCTACCACAACGGATTGGATCGAGCGGACCCCTTAGGTCAATTGGCTCTTCCAGGCGAAGCAAACCGCGCTCGTAGCCTCACGCAAGAATCAGTCATGGTCGATCTATTTACTGCATGGATGGAAAAGGAAAGAATGACCAGAGCAGGAAAGACCAATATCTCTTTCCCGGAAGTGTTGAGGGAATCGTTCGGCCAAGCACGAGCTGATCAATTGCAAGACTTTCCAGAATTGTGGCGAAAGCTGGATCGGGATGTTTTCCCATCCTTAAGCAGGGAAATCCCTGCAAAGCCTTCCCACGCGGATCACCAATCTCGCACAGCACTGGCCGGTGCAGAAAGAACCTCCGCCCGAGCGGGCGATCGGCCATCAGAATTCCAACCAAAGCCGGACAAGGTCGAAACACATCCAGTGGAAAAGCAAGTCGACCGTCACGTAAGTAATGCTCAGATGCAGGAAATATGGAACAAAGCCGTGGAGTCCAACGGCAACAAGCCACTGCAGGTAGTGAAAGGATACTATGAGGCGGGGGTGCGCCAAGTCAGCGAAACGGAGCATCCCCGGGGGCTCATTTTGTCAACAACCGAAAGTCCAATCAAGCTTCGAAAGGACGCCACAGTCAAGTACTCCGATGGACGAACAGAGGTCATAAAAGCCGGAACCGTTTTAGGAAATGGCGTGCAGCTATCTCCAGATGCGGATGCCGGCACCAGTGGAACCAACACAGGCGAAACAAGAACCCTTACCGGTGCAAACTTCATAGTTACCGGACCAGATGGAAAGGTTCTCAGGGAAGGCCGGATTAGCGGTGCTGTAGTGATAGATAAGGGACAGCTGGCTAAGGCGAGCGAGTACATAGTTTCCCGTGCGTCTGTTGATCTAGAGACAGGAAAACCTCGTATCGATACATATACGAACCGAGACCTCAGCCGGTGGACTCCTGTTGATGGCAAGCCAGGAATATTCGCACCACGCCTGGAAGGGTCCAAACCCATAGACGTAATAAAAGTTCCGGAAGGATCGCATGGCACCTTCGATGTAAGCTATGGCGGCACGGCGCCGTTCCACCCCGGAGACTTGATTGTAAGAGAAGACAAACCCGGCGGCATGCCAGCCTTCCGGAGAATATCTCAGGGAGACGCGCTAGAAACTTACAGAGCTGCAGATGCCACAACCGAAAAGTCACTGGCTGAATCAGCCGCCTCTCTACAAAAGAAGTATCCGGACGCAACGATTGTAAGAGCGATGGAATCCGCAAAGGACTGAGCGAGTGAGCGTAGCAGGTCCACAAACGAAGCCGCTTAAGGGCACGAAAGCGGTTAGTGCTTATTCGATCGTATAACTTGTGCTTTCAGAGACCATTGAGGATCCGACCAGCGATGAAACCGTAAGTTATCGACTGTATTCAGAAAGAATGGTCGAGGATCTAGCCCCGTTCAATGTAGGCGCTTCCCATAACGCTAGTGATTATCGTTCAATTTCACGATTAGGTTAGGATTCCGACAAGACCAAACGCCCTGATTGACCCCAACAAGAGCCGCCCGGGCGACCCGCGACCTGACACCATATATGGTTAGTCCATATATGTGCAGCGCTCGGGAAGGTGCTCGAACTTACTGATGGTATCACGATGCCGTAAGCAACAGCCCGGCTGCTTTCGAGAGCCGGCTTGGACTAAGGTACAAGTAACATTTCAGTTCCAGACGGCCGACGGGAGGCAAGGTATAGGGAGAACTTCACGAACATGGATGAACGGATACCGGGAAGTGAGCCGTGAGTAGAGAGCGTCACTCTAATTCGTACGTTTCCGAACGAATGAGGAAAGTCCAGATTGATACGCTGGCCGTTTTTAGCGACCCCACCTGTCACCGGTTCGGATGTCTGGTATTGCAAAGCTCTGAGCTGCGCATGCGTCGCCTCGAGGATCTGTTGAGCCACCTAGTCTTGATTGGAGAAGGCGAACTCCAATCGATCATGAGCGATCACGGTCTGGAAAAAGCGGAAGGCGACGACATGATATGCCACGGACCAACCGTAGGAACAGTGGCCTCCACGCAGTATTTCCCGAAGTATCGACTACTGCGAATTGCAAAAGGTTCGCCGTGCTCCGCTCAGTATCAAAACGTTGAGTTTCTGCCCTGACCGGACCGACGGCATCGCGAATCCTTCAGCACCAGTCAGCAACCGAAGCTGGTGCAAAGATGACACCGTAAGTGGTTCCTGCGGTGAGACTGCAGCAACGGGCATTGCGACATCTCCAGAGTTGACGACAAAACGAACGAAACACCCACTGCAAACTGTGTGCACTGAGACGCTTCAGATATTTCTTTCATGGACTTTTCAGAAACGTGAACAGTCCATGTTTTTTTACATCCCCGCCCGATCAAGGGAAAGATGATCTGGTATCTCCGTCCGGGGTTTGATGCAAGATTCCGCCAAATATTTCCGACCCGAATTGTTTAGTAGTCGCGCAGATAGTAGCAGATTGCTACCAAAACCCAGGGACTTGATCAAATAATCCACACCCCGTCTGGAAATCCGCTCGCCTTGCTCATTGCAGAACAATGGTCCCTCAAGCCGCGCGGAACGCGATACCGCCAGCCATCTCGACATAATGGAAGCGGCTTGACCATGCAACCAAACGACGTCTTCATCCCGTTGGCCTGTTCTCACGTTGCATGTTAAGCCATGAACCTCGATGTCGGCGAGATTTAACTTGATGCATCCGCTCGGAGTCAAATCGACAAAGAAACACAATATCGCCAGTGCCCGGGCCTTAAGCGAGCGCTCTTCTACGCAGAGTGTCGCATACAGAATTTCAACTTCACGGGTGGGCATACATTTTCGTAAAGGATCACAATCGATTCATCGGGAAAGTCTATGCACGCGAACTGACAGAATTTTTGCAAAGCGTGAAGCGTTTGGTTGAACGCGGCTGGTCTTGCACCATTCGCTTGCAGGTGAGTCAAATAATTTTCAACCAATTCCGGGCTGAGCAGGTTTGGTTCAAGCTGTCTGCTGCAATTGAAAGCTCCATATGCTTGAATCCGAAAATTATAAGAAAGCAGAGTGTTCTTGCTTAGCCCCGTTCTCGACATCCACTCGCGAAAGTGGAGCATATTGACTAAAGCGGCTGTGTGATCAGGCATGAGAATTTTCCTCATAGTGGGACAAGCTCGCCTGCAGCCAGCGCGAATCTTTTCCTAACGATGCTTTTGATTAATCGGTGTATTCAGGGTCTATCAGCATATCCTCGATGCCACCGACTTTTCTGCAAGAACAAGACGTCGTTGCGCGAGTGGTTGAAGAATACGGATCGCCTTGCAAAATCGCAAACGTGGTGCGAATGGCCTTCCTTCACAGTTATCGTTTTTATGTAGCAGTGAGAACGCGTTGGCGCTATTTAGTGGCAGGAAGCCGGCTGTAGCTAATGCGACTGAAATAACAGCAGAAATCCTTGAACTTCATTGCAAACTTCCCGTCTCCCAAATCTCTTACGTTAGGATTGCGGGGAGTTCCGTGTCCCCAGGGATTGCGAAGAATAACTTCGTCTGCACGCTTGTCGTAGTCGAGTACGCTAAAGGTGTGTCCCCATCGAGGTGCATCTTTCCCGGTTCTCACATTAATGGTAGCGTCCGCGGTGACTACAGCCTGTCCTGGCTTGCTGAAGAGGTCAACGAGCGTTTCTCTCATTTGCTTCGGAAAAATATTCGTGGACCATTCCACTGATTTCCCCGTGACCGCTCGAAGGCCTTCGTCAAACAATCCGGGTCCCCAGGTGTATTCCTGCGGACGACCACCAGGCCGCCGAAACAAAGCTGCATGGAATGCTATTGAGCGGATATCGCTCATGCACGATTGACCATAGGCCTTTTCGAGAATCCACATCCAGGTGCCGTGTTTGCCTTCTTTCGGGTACAAATAAATCTCCGCGTCTGATGGCGGTTGCACCGTCACTACTTGCCTCCCCGGAAACTTAACGGTGTAGCTTCCATCCGGGTTTTCAGAAATCATACGGCGAATTGATCCCGCATCAGCAGCTACCAAAGAGGCAACGGCACTATAAAAGTAGCAGTTACCTACGCTCGACTGCCGCACGCACTCTAATTGTATGCTCCGCACAGGCAGTTCCGCGTCTGCAAAAGGACTCCGAACTGTGTTCCGAACGAGTCTGTCCATTTCCGCTAGTGCAGCATCAACTTTTTTGACAATCTCTACAGCTTCTTTTGTTTTGTTCTTTCCTGTTGCCACGTCTGCTTGTAGTATATCGAAACTCTCAATAGCATTTTTCGTGACTCGCTTTATGGTACCCGGCTCTGCCGGGTCAAGCCCATTGAACAAAGCAATATGCTTCTTTAGAATGGCCGCAACTCGGCTTAACGGTCCGGTTAGAGAGGCGTCTCCGATGGCTTTATCAAGCTCAAGCTCAGTTAGTTGGTTACCATCTTTCAAATGAATTTTCTTGACTAGAACAAGAAAACATTCCTTTATGTCTCCTGCGTTGCGTATCAGCTTGGATTTTTCCGGGCATCTGACTGACTGATTATCGGCACACAGATTGTCCCCTTCCAGCAATGCCTCAGCGACCAACTTCTCTTCATCTCCGGCCTCATAGTCTTCGTAATCATCATTCAGTGAATGGTACTCATCATCAAATTCAAACTCGTTCATCGCATAGGCTCCTGGTTGCCTTTCTACCTCATAAACCAGCAATCGCTGCATGATTGATCGGTTGGTCTATTCACATGAGACTATGTGAATTCCCCTTGGAAAAACATTGATTCAGTTGTTGCCCTGTTTAACCGGAATACGCCCCAATAGTGCCATCATGCCACGTCTTACCGCTTCGACTTTGCCGGGTCTTCCAGTTCCGGCAGTTGAATGGCCGCAACCTTGCCTTGCCGATCGTAATCGTCGACAAGTAGCTTGCAGTGTGGCTTGCCGGATCAGTCTTGCGCAATACCATGAGTTCATTTTCGCGGACCGTCGCCAGTCGCTGCAAGCTCGCGACTTGTTCTTCCAGTTGCTCAGCATAACCAAATCGACCTTGTTGACGAGATTGAGGAAGTACCGCCATCGTCCTATAAGTTTGAAGCAAAAAACAGGTAGTAATTGAAGATGGCGCAAATGAAAGAATGATCAATCCGACAGTTTGAGAAAACCGGGCGTGATATTGCTTATCCAGGTACTAATAGGCGTAAAGCAAATGAGTTGCTACGCCTATTAGTCTAACGCATGGGTCTCATGAACACGGATTCAGTTGAAGCCACGGGCGACGAGTCATGCGCCACCTTTAAGTACATCAGAGGGGTGTTCCGTCATGAACTTGAGTAGTTCTTTGCCGATTGATTTTGTGGTTTCAGATACTAGCGTACCCGAATTTTATCTCCTCCTTTAAGATTTTCTTGGTGACTGAATGTGCAAGCTTCTCAATCTGTTGAGCTTAAACGCCTAATTCAAGTAGCTCTGACGCCATTGATTTGGTTGTATCTTCGAATTGCGAATTGATCATCGCCTTGCTTGAAGCTTTGATGGACCCCCGATTCAACAGCGTCAAAGCTCATACAATTTGTTCAGGAGTTTTCCTGAGTCCCGGTAATAGCGGGAACGATGGCGCTCAGCATTCGGCAATGGCTCGAAGTACATTTCAAATTTTGTCAAGATAGATAATCGCAAAGAGCAGAATTGCTTTGCGATCGCCAGTGTTGTCTGTTAGCAATCAGGCGGATAAGGAAACCTCATTGCACTGAAGCGCATAACGAGCCGCTAACGAAGGCCCAATCCTTTAAGTGTATTCGCCAGTACCCTGCGATGGGCCTTGAAACTAAACGGATTTGTCAATGTCTCAGATGCAATTCCGATCGCTGCCAAACCAGCGCCCTCGGGGCTGAGCAAATCGCCGGCATCAGAAAACATGCTACCAATGTCTTTAAGCAGCCCCATATCCACGGTGTTGTTCTTGATGTGTATACGGCATGTCTCAACTCCAGCCATCTTTCTGCCAAGCAGATCCCAGGCTGGTTTTTGGCAACGCTGCATCAAATTCTTGAGAGCTTGCACAGGATTTTCCAATTCTACACAGATATCTACCGGTGTCAGCTTTGGATTGAGCTCCATCACCACTCCTCTTAGGGGTCCGGAAGAATCTATGGTCAAAATTCGTACTCCTGCATTATCGGGATTGCTCAACTTGAACGAATTCAAAACAATTGGAAGTGTGCGAGCATAGATCAAGTTAGCCCCCCCGGGAAGGCTTCTAACCTCGATACCTGATATATTTGTGACGGAAACGCCGTTCTTGTCGCTAACGATGTTGAACGACACCTCTTTTGCGATGCCTACGGTGAATCCATGGCTTGAGAGTTCACTGCTGTTGTCGCGTGAAATGAGAATGAGATCACCCTTCTTTTCGATGGATTTCACTCCCTTGAGCGCTTCCTTTAGCACAGGGTCAAGCGGGCTCTTTAGAAAAGCTGCCACCACATCGGGAAACTTTTCAGACTGGTTCTCTCTAACGGTAAGTTTAAAGTCGATCTTTGCCGGATCATCAATCGGTTGCTTTGGATTGAATTTCAATTCAAATGGAAGCTTGGCGCCTTTGTTAACCAGGAAATCAACAGTTGTATTGCCGTCTTGGTCTATGACGGGCGTCATGTCGGGACCGATTTTGAACGACACTAACTCTACTACCCCTTTGGCTCTTATCACCGCCGTTCGATTGCCATCGGGCCACAGCCCCCAAACATTCCAGTGTCTGTCAGGTTCGCTCAACACCATTTCTTTGAAGTCGATTTTTAGCGGATTGCTAATGCGCAGTGCGCCAGCCAAATTGGGAGGAATCGGTAATGATAGTCGTGCACCTTGCACATCAGTTATTTTCAGTTCGTTCCCATCTGAAGTTACACGTGCACGAACAGTCTTGTCCCATTCTACTGGAACTCCCCCCAACGAACGCTTAGCAGCTTCCGATGTTACAGTAAGTCGATCACCACTCTTCTGCACGCTTTTTACGTTTTGAATGATGCTTGCAATTGAGGGTTCGACAAACAGTTCGGCGAGGTTTACGGCCAGCTTACTGGCGTCTTTCTTCGCCAGGCCCTCGCGAATGTTCTCAAACATTTTTCTGGCAGCTTTCTCGTCCCTCAAGGGAATCTCCAGCGTACGAAACTTCGCTGCAGCTGTAAGCCCCTGCCCTATCAAATTTCCGAGAATGTTATTACCCACGGGGCTTTGCACAGTGGGCTCAATGCTAAGACTTAGTTTACCGTTGTGCTCTACCAGACTGAACTTCACCGTACCGGGTGCCAATTTCATATTGGCGGCTTCAACCGAAAAACCTTGTATGTTGCTTATCACAATCCTGTTCTTGTCTTTCGGATCAACTTTGAGATCGCAGGACATCTCTTTGATGTTGAGGATAAGGTCGAGTCCGCCGGACCTCACACTGTATCTTGCTTCACCGTTGATCTTCAACTTCTCTCCATCGAACGTTACAGCACCGATCTTTAGCGAATCACCACTAGCTAGTCGAAGAGACGGAATCGCCTCTAGCATCGTATGAAAACTATCCGATGAGAGGGTAAGCGATCCATTTACATCAAGCTTGATCCCGTTTGGCAGTTTCGAAAAAACAGCGAATGCCTTCCCCGGGTCATCTCGCACTTGCTTGAGCATTTCAAGGTATGTTGCTACTCGCCTGATTTCCCCGGCTTCGTAGTTGTGCCTTTTCGCCGCTTCAATATCACCGTTACGCTCTGCCAATCT
This sequence comes from Candidatus Obscuribacterales bacterium, assembly GCA_021732565.1. Classification (GTDB taxonomy): domain Bacteria; phylum Cyanobacteriota; class Vampirovibrionia; order Obscuribacterales; family Obscuribacteraceae; genus JAKFUT01. The sequence goes on along the minus strand of JAKFUT010000313.1, from coordinate 10,282 downwards.
CGCCGCTTTGTCGTGCGTTTCGGCCAGATCTTTATCACCCGGGTTGTAGGTCGTTTCTTGAAGCCGCGAGGCTTTGTCGTAATTGCTGTAGGCGGAGCGCAAAAGTCCCATAGCTTCGCATAGACTGCCCATTCGTTTGTGCAATGCTATCTCTCGTGATGCCCCGTTGTTGTCTGCGAGAACTCGAGACCGATAACGCGATAGAATCTGGTCAGAAAGTTGTTTTTCTTGCGCAGGCGAAAGCAGAACTGATTTACGAAAATACTCGACAGTCTCTGCGCTCAGATTTTGTGCAATAGCCTGAAAGTCTTCAGTATTCAGCCTTTCACCCAGGACTAGCAATCCCTTCAGAGCACTGATTTGACTTTCTTTATCCTTTAAACCCGTGCGTAGAGTCTCCCGTACCTTCTCCGATATCTCACCTCTGTCACGTGATGCTAGCAGACCGAGAATTTGCAGTTTCCTTCCCTGATCCTTAAAGATCTCAACCTGGTGCCGGGAAGTAAGAATACTAATGACAAAGTCTTTGTTCGCCACGCTCTTTTCTGCAAACTCCAGTAACGATTTGCTTGCTTCGCCCATCGCACGATCGCTAGCCTTCGGCAGTTCAGGAAATGGCACTGAGACCAGAGGATTAATCGAACAATTGGTTCTACCAACACCGCCCGCGAAGTACGCCAGAATCTCGATTGCGGTTTTGTCACCGCGAGCACCTCGAGATTGAAACTCCGCAAAATGTGACTTCAGGCTTTCGCCGATAGTATCGTATTTACCCCCGGTCACACGATTGTTGGGGTTCGCAACAGTCATGGCATACTGTAACATCAGCTCCTTGAGACCTGTAGAATTATGCGGTTCTGATGATTTGGTTATTGCGTTAAACAATCCAATAAGAAGGGCTTCTGTTCTTCTAGCCGAAGCAGGATCTGAGTCTGCTGCTCTTTCGGAAACATCGCCAAAGAGAGTTTTGATGGAAGTAACTATTTTGTCGTTTTTTTCTGCTACTGCACTTCCCAAGCTCAATGCCAGGGCAGAACATTCTGCGTGCGAAAGCCCCTCCTTGGACTCTGCTAGAGTGCGAAGCGCGGTCAAAGCGCTCACTTGGATGTCTTGCCTTGCTGTTTCGCTAAGTGATTTCAGATCTGGCAATGCACGAGCCCTGAAGGGATGATCGCTCAATCGTGACATCTCTTGCCAGGCAAGAGCGCGGCCAGGCGGAACTATCAAGGCTGTCAAAGCGGCTCGGCTGTGTTCGTTACCAGCTGTTGCCAGAGCGTATAACTTCTTGACTGACTCAACAGATCCTGCGGTTTCTATTTCGCGTATCACCAATTGTGTTTCGACTTGTTTTAGCTCCAAAGCAGCGCTGTTGTTACCGTGTTTCACTTCATCGATCAATTTTTGCTTCATCTCTGAAAGCTGCTCTATTCCGGCTGTTTCCCAACTTTGGACGATACTGCGAGTTCGTAGCGAGGCGAAATCGTTGCTTGCAGCAGTAAGCCCTGCCTTGACCGTTGCCAATGCCTTGAGTGCATCGACAAGACCATCCGCTTGGTTAAGCTTGCCTACAAGGATGTCGAATTGCTTTTGTCCGCCAACTTTTTCTCTTAGTTCTTGCAGATATTTTTTGGCGAATTGGCTTCCTTTCTGCTCCAGGCTAAGCAGAGTGTCAATTGCCTTTGCTGCAACTGTTGGAGACTTTGTGTTCAGAATATCGCAGGCAGAATCGATTGACCGTAATCCCCGAACGAGTTCTTCGGTGCCTCTCTGTGATTCCAGTAGAGTTATTCCATCCTTCCGGTTATGACTGCTCTGCTTAGCTGAATCTCCGTGTCTGGTGAAGGTTTCTATCCCCTCCGGCAGCACGCGCAAGAAATTCAATTGCTCTTCGCGAACCTTCGGACGTTCGATCAGTTTGTCGACTATCTGAACCGGACGCTCGTCTCCTTGCCGGTCACTGCTCTTCAGTACCACAGTCATCCCGAAGTCTTTTGTCCCATTGACGGGTTCTACTTTTAGTTTCACGCCGGTGGTCTTGAGTTCTGCGTTGAAGGCTTCAATGAATTTATTCAGGCAGCCAGCTTCAGCAGCTTGATTAAGCGCTATTGCGAGGTTTGCAGACGGGCGGTCGGAAGAAGACCGCAAATCTGTAATCGCGACACTGGCACTTGCACGAACATCGGCAGACAGTGTGGAGAGGTCAGCTGCTTCTTTACCCTTACCGGTATCTCTATTCAACTCCTGCGACGCTCCGGCGATCTTTCGCCATTCAGCGAGAAAGACTGGACTGTCCATGGCTCCGCTCATTTTTGCTAATTTGATCAGCTCAGGATCTTTGGCAAGTGTTCGGTTCGCCTTCAAGGCTACAAGAATCTGGTTCTGTGAGGCAACCTTGTCAATCTCAAGCAATGACTTTGCCAGGGCAAGCCGGCAATTGGCGGTGGCTCTATCGGGATCGCGCAGTTCTTCTTGCACATGTGTAAGCCGCAGTTTGGAGTTATCATCCCAAACAGCGTTTTTCAAATGTGCCAGCAAGTCCTGTCTTTGGTGACGATGTGCGGCGTTGTTGCTAAATGTCGTGCATTCGTCCAACGCCTTCAGCGCAGAGGGAAGATTGTCTTTCGATATGCTCGTCGCGCGAAATCGTTCTCGAAATTGAGTCCAGGGAGTGTTTTCGAGACGCGAAAGGTGAGAATTCATGATGTCGTATAGACGCTGTTTCAACTCGAGGTCGACAGGTTTCTTATCTTCAATATCTTGCTGGATCTTTCGTTGCATTTTTATGATGAGAGGAATTGCCCTTACTCCAGCTTTGTTAAGCACCGCTGTTGCTGCACTTCGCTTCTCAAAGTCGTCATCAGCTAAATCAACAATTGCTTTGTTGATTTTCGCTTCCTCCTTAGCCGCCCCGTACGGTATCTCATTCACAACAGTAGCAGGAAGAACGTCGGACTTCTGTCCGCTTGATCGATCACCCTGTTTGAACCACACGAATTCCTCATCTGCGGCGCCGAACAATTGATCGGCTGGTTCCCACGTTGAGTTCTTCTCACTTTCAAGCCAAGTTGTTTTTTCGAATGATTCACTATCGGAATTAACCATACTGTCCATGACCTTCTCCTCGTCAGATCCATTTTGTAGACATGAGCACGGTAATGCTGAGGATGTTGAAAAAATATTGAATCTGTGTGGCAGTTCTGTAATGTGTGGCAATTGTCAGAGCAAGCCGGTTCTTCGCCGAGCTTGCCAACGTCGGCCGAGCCAGTTTGAGGCCATGACCGCCGATGGCTTCTTCAATCGCTTGAACGCGGTGGTGCACTACGGGAGCTAAGGATCTCGTGGTTATCGGGCATAGAGCTCCGTTTAAACTCGCAGCACTGCGGTATAACAGTGATGTGATCGTCGCGGAAGAATGGATGCAAGACATAGTCCTTGATGAATCCCTCGTCGGTCGGGTTATTAACGATTGTTTTCTCGTAACCGATTTTCTTGGCGAAGGAGGTTTCGGCGTCACATATCGTGCAATTCAACTTGAGCTGAATCGGCCCGTCTGCTTTAAGATTCTCAAGTTGAAAACGCTGACTAATGTGGAAGTCTTACAGCGCTTCAAGCGAGAAGCCCGTGTAATGGCGAGACTCAAACACCGCAATATAGTTACCTGCTATTCGTTCGGTATTTTCCACGACATTTACCTATACCTTGCAATGGAACTAGTTTCCGGGCCCTCGCTGCGAAGCCTGCTCGCCCTGGAGCAGCAAATGAATTGGGTTCGAGCCGTAAAGATAGCCTGTCAGGTTTGCAACGCTCTTGAGTTTGCTCATCTACAGGGATTCATACATCGCGATATCAAGCCCGACAACATAATGCTAACCGGTGACGAGGAGGAAACCGCTAAAGTTATTGATTTCGGTCTTGTCGGCAAGGATTGCCGGGCGGACGTTGAATTAGAAACGCTGACATCACCCGGCAGTATAGTGGGAACCGTTCACTACATGGCACCGGAAGCTTTTACTAAAAGTACAGCCGGGAAGTCACTGGACATTTATGCCACCGGATGCCTGCTTCACGAAATGCTGAGCGGGAAGATCCCTTTCGAAGCGGAAAACCCAATCGCGGTTATGCAAAGGCATATCGCGGAACCATTACCCCGATTACCCAAAACGATTGAACCTGACCATGTTCGCAAGAGACTGGAGGAAATCATTTGGACCGCGACGAATGTAAATCCAGCAGAACGATTTGACTCCGCCGGCGAAATGGGGGCGGTGCTTGAGGACCTGTTAGCGTCACACAATAGTGGAGCTTCTGTGCCAGTAGAGCACAGCGCAGGTGTTGCCAGGAACCGCCGCACCGTTGTATTCGGAGCGTCCCTGGTGCTTGCGATGTTGTCGTTAGTGATCGTATTCGGCTTTCACAAATATCCGCGAGGACGCATCGAATCATCTGCGTCGAACGCAAACAATTTGGTTGGGGAGCGACAGCTTCAAAAGGCTTTGGTTAAGCTTGCCGCTTCGATTCCAGCGAATTCATCGGATGTTCGATCACCACAGTCGCGAGCGTTTGTTCGAGCGTTGCAAGCGTTCATTTTGGGATATGGCAGTCGGCTAATTCGCACTCCGGCCGACGTCACCAATCATCTTTTTGAATTTTGCAAGAAACTCGGCACCTATGTAGATAGCCTCAACCTTCAGAAGTATCAAGTAGAAGCGAAGGAGTTACGCAATCTTTATGCAGACTTGCTAATCTGCTGCGGTTGGCATCAGGAAGCTCTGACACAATTGAAGTTGAATAGAATCTGCATTCCTGAATTTTCGTCAAAAAGCGCATGTCCTCAAGAGCTTGTCGAATGGTTGCTGGCACAAGCCGACAATGAACAGAGCACCGAAAAACTCGCCTTCCTGATGGCTCGCATCCGTGCAGTATTTCCTCAACTATTGATGTCTGACAATTCGCGCCTGGCCGGCAGAGCGGTACGGGCGTTCAACGCCTATGGTCTGCGAACTGATGATTACACTCCGAGTTTGTGGCAATTGATAGGACCACTCAAAGTATTGGGTCAATCAACCGAAGCAGAACTTCTGGCCAACCTGGCGGAGCTAAAAATTAAGCAGAACGATTATCCATCGGCCCGTCAAATACTTACCCGACTGCTCCCGCTTTCTACGGCTTTTTCGAACAAAGTCAGGGGACAAGCGACTCGAGTACAAGCAAGCCTCGGTGAAACAGACGGAGCATTATCGACGTTACGTCCTCTAATCGTGAATGCGGAGGAGCAGAACGATTCTACCGAGTGGTGCTCTTTGATGGCTGAATCGGCGGAGATTTGCGCGCGGGCTCATCAACTTAGTCGGGCGGAGGTTTTAATGCAAAAATTGTTGGCATCACGACAATGGTCTCGGTATCTAAATCTCTGGACAAGCACGGAAGAGGAGGAAAATCTCTGCCAGGTCGCCAAGAAAAGTTATGCAATCAAAAAAGTCTGCGAGACTTATTGCTTGTTATCCAACTTTTATTGTACGAAAAATGATTTAAAATCGGCCCGACATTGTGCTTTAAAGGCTATGGACTTATTAACCGTAAAGGTACCGGAGAATGACGTCGGCTATCTCGACATTCTCCTCTGGTGCATCCGTGCGTGTGGAGATGCGCATCTAATGTCCGAAAGTCTGCAGCTGTCGCGGGTTCTTACTGTGCAAGCGACAAAACAATCCCACGATAATCTCTTTATCTTTTGCACAAAGCTGGAGTATGCCGACAGACTTCATCATGCACGCCAAACAAAGGAACTGGCCAAGGTACTGTTAAGCTTGCAAGGCTCAGCACAAGTGCTTGATCGAAATTTGCCCGATCATGTTCATTACCTTGAACAGTATCTACGCCTGTTGTCAGACGCCGGTCTCAAGGCAGAAGCTCAGACTTTGAAGGAGCACCTGGATGGCGGGAAGGCAAGAGAGTCTCAGCTATGATAGAACACCAATTCATTGATTAACCAGAGCGGTCACGTGGAATATGCTGAAAGGCTTTGGTATGAGCGACGGTTTGACCATTTATTCGACCCGTTCGTTAACAGACTCCCGGTTGTCGCGAATTAACGGTAGAGGCCCGGCGCAAGACGGAAGCAAATAGAGAAACTCAACAACTAGGATAGCGAACCGCAGGGCACACCATGGCAAAGCTCTTACTGGCAGAAGATGATGAACCACTCCTGTTCAATGTGAAAAGTCTCTTGGAGGACGAAAAACACGAAGTTGATGCTGCCGCTACTGGTACTTACGCGTTGGAACTAATACTTAACTACTCTTATGATGGTGCTATTCTTGATTGGGAACTTCCCGGAGTTGCAGGCATAGAAATCTGCCGACAATACAGAGAAAAGGGCGGACAGTCGCCAATACTATTTCTGACCGGAAAAGCCGACCCGAAATCGAAAGTAGCGGGGCTAGATTCGGGAGCAGACGATTATCTGTGCAAGCCTTTTGACACTGAGGAGTTGCTGGCGCGAATACGAGCTATGCTGCGTCGGGTATCCGGCCCGCCGCAAACAATTCTCAAGGTTGGTGCCATCGCTTACGATCCGGATCGCAAAACAGTCTATTTCCATGACACTCTCATTGAAATGTCTAAGAAGGAGATGAGTCTTCTCGAGTTCTTCTTGCGCCATCCCAATCAGGCGTTCAGCGTCGAAGCGATAATGGAGCGTGTGTGGTCGTCACCTTCAGCGATTTCGCCGGAGACAATCCGACCCTACATAAAGCGAATGCGTGATAAGCTGACGGACAAGGAAGGACGAAGTCAGCTCGCCACCGTTCATGGCAGTGGCTACAAGCTTTCGAGTAACTAGACTTGCACGGTATGGCATTTAAGGCAAAGCTCATACGACTGGCATTGGTCGCACTTGCTTCCGTCTTGTGCTTCATTGCCCTACTACTTTTCTGCTCATCAAAATTGCTTGGTGAATTGTCGATCTTGAGAGCAATAACCAGCCTCGATCGTAAGCTCATCGACACCTGCAGAAAGCCGGCGGACATGATTCAATATAGCGCCGACGAAGAACAGGTGGCCAGGAAAGCTCGCGAATTGCTTAAGCGCAATATTTGCATGCAGTCCTTAAACGCCTCGGAGTTAGGCAACCTGATTCAATCCGCAGACGATTCTGTACGACAGATTCAAAGAACTTTGCGCACAGACAGGTCGCAGAACCAGGCTCCAGCAAATGCAATAACTAAATATCTTGATAGTTCTCGGCAATTACTCGAAACAAGGACATTTCGGTTCTCAGGACTTTCAGACCTTTCACTCTGGCTTGCCTTGATCACGGTTCTTTTAGCTCTGTTCTTTCTGATCGAATTAGTAAACCTGATCAGGCATCGCGACCTTCCTGGATTCGATAATGCCCCGCAGCCAACGGTTCCATTAGATGGTCTGGACCAGTTGGCACTAAGCATGAGCGGTTTCGTTACTCTGGGTACAAAATCCGCAAAAAACTACCTGGATAATATGCCGGTGGGTCTCATTACTACAGATGAGGCTGGCGCTGTTTGCAGTATCAACCTCGCCGCCATAAAATTGCTGAAGTCACCCGCGGATCAGATAACCGGCAAAAACATTGGCAACCTGTTTCAGGCAGAAGGACGAACTCACGTTCTAGACTTGGAAAGCCTCCAAGAGATTGCACTCAATCGAATAGTTGAACTCAAGCTAATTCCCTTACCTTCTGGCGCGGCCTCTGTTCCGGTAGACGTTTCCCTTGTTGAATTCTCTGGACCAACGGGCACAGGCTTTATAGCAAATGTTCTGGACGTCTCAGATCGCTATGAAGTCGAACGACTTAAGACTGACTTCTTGTCCATGGTTAGCCATGATTTGCGCACGCCTCTAACATCCATAGGAATCTTCGTTTCCAGCATCACTAAATCTATAGATAGTCTTTCACTTTCGGCAAATCAAAAGACGATGGCAATTTCAGCAGACACCGAAATTCATCGACTTATGAGATTGGTTAATAGTTTGCTGGAGATCGCAAAAATACGCAGTGGAAAACTTGAACTCCACAAGACTTCCGTATACCTGGAACCGCTTTTGGCACGCCTTCATCGCAGCATGTCTGTGATTGCACAGAAGAAATCCGTCTCACTTTCCATCGACGTGATTCCTGATTTTATCGTGGCCGATGAAGATCGAATCTATCAGACCCTCGAAAATCTTACAGCCAATGCCATCAAGTTTTCGCCGGACAAAGGGGCGGTACGCGTTGTAGCACGTGCAATTCCGTCTGGCATTATCTTCGAAATAAGAGACCAGGGACCGGGCGTACCGGCGGATAAACGCAATTTGATTTTCGAGCGCTTCGAACAGGTTTCAAACGAGGATTCGACAATTCGGGGCGGTGCAGGCCTTGGTCTGGCGATATCCAAACTAATTGTTGAGCAGCATGGGGGAAGTATCGGAATAGACAGCGAGTTGGGTAAAGGCAGCTGCTTCTGGTTTATCTTGCCCGACTAGCCAACATTCTCCACTGCCCCAGCATCACATTCCCTCATTGCGCATAGTTTGTGAATGCAAAATCTTGCAAAATTGCTGCACCGGAAGCTTTCGATTCGAATTTTTCCTTAACAACTCCCTTTGGGTCCTCGGCCTACGGAGTTTGTTCTTCTCAGTTGTAGGCTCACATTGTCCAATCTTCTTTACGAGTGCTCAGGGTGGCGCTGCACATATGAGGAGAGAACAGAGTCCTTCTGGTCGTTCTTCGCTGTTTTCGACACACCAATCGCATTCAATAATTTTTCAAGAGTAGATGCGTTATCTTCTGCGATTTGAACAAGCTTGAGGAGATGAGAAAAATGAACGAGCGCTCACCGAGATTGTCCAGCTCAAATTGGACCTTATCCAGAAATGCCAAAGGTCTATGGCAATTAAGAAATTCAACTATTAGTTTTTCAATGTGCCGGGGGGCGGTCAGTGGCTTTCATAGGACCGGTACAGCGTTATCAACAAGACAACGGCTTTATTTGCGTATACACTTGCCTGCCAGCTCCTGCCCATATCGTGTATGATCCTACAGCTTTATTTCTAAGATAGATCCCGAAGAGTATTACGGGAACGGAGACGACTGCAATGCCACAGCAAAAGGGACACAAGCGAGCGCAGAAAGTGCTGAAGCGCAAACAACGCAACGAGCGTGACAACTACCGCACAAACCTGAAAGCCGCCATCTACGCGAGAATCAAATCGCTTAAAGAGTGCGGAATAGATAAGTGCGACAATCCGGAACACAACCACTAAATCGTCCGGCGTCATTTATTTTCCAGTAAAGCCTCATTGAAGCCAGCAGTCCAGTGAATTCTAGCTGGTCTGGTGGCGTGGATAATTTCCTGCTCACATAACCATAAGCCTGCGACTATACCAAGTGTGGTGTGCCGCAGGCTTATCAAGTAGTTCAGACAGACTTTCCTTTTCCCTTGTGCTACAAAGACAGCTAAGGCATCAAGATCTCAATCTCCCTGCGGAGCCTCAGCGAGATCAACTGTGGTCTGGAAGAAGTTACCCTCTGCCAAGTTCAACACAACAAATGGATGAGTCCCCGGCGATACCAAGTAGCTTGAGCTCATCCACCATGAGTTCAATTTCTTTTTGCTTTGCGAAGTGAGGAAACAGCTGCAGGAGCGTCTACAGTGGAAGTTTCAACTCTTCCATACTTATGGATGTGACCTTTGTCATCTCGGCCGGAGTAACATTGTCCTCGCCAGCCATTCGTTTCGGGCCAGACTTGGCTCAACTTGCTTCAGCTGTGGAAGGCGGACGCGAGGCAAGTTTTCCGCAGCTCACTTAACTTCGTAACTTAGAAAAATTCTTCACCATAGGTGAAGCTAGTCTTGCCAATTACGATTTCGCTTCCCTCTTGAACACCATTGTGCAACAGGGCATCGATTATTCCCATGGCTCGCAGTACATGGAAAAAATGCTGTAGTGACTCGGGGCTCTTGAGATTGGTGACAGAGAGCAATCGTTCGACTCGATTTCCCTCTATAAAGAATACGCCTTTCTTTCGGCTAACAAAAAATCCATCGTCGGGATGTTTAACAGCGTCTTCATCCTCGACCACATTGAATATCATCTCCTTGTGCGGCGTGCGCAAGAGAGTCTCAGTCAGTTCATTGCGCAAACTATCTGTGCCAAGAAGCGCGACGGCACTTCCATTCATCACTCTCTTAAGAGAATCGTTCTGTGGAAATAACGATGCACAGCGAGATTGAATCCTTTCAGCAATCTCGGCGACCTCTTC
>JAKFUT010000130.1 GCA_021732565.1 Candidatus Obscuribacterales bacterium | reverse complement strand
AAGGTGGTGTGCTTTGAGCTTGGCGACAGATCGCTTCTTCAGGGAGAGAGCAAGATTTTACTCGTGGAGTAATGAAGAAGAGACGGAATTAAGAACTGCGTGGTACTCCTTAATGGCTCCGGCGTTCATTCCAGCAGATGTGAACAGGCGGCTAGACATTTCGGTTATGGGACGGTGGCGCGAACGATATGAAGAGGCTCATAAAGTGGATCAGGGACCGCTAAGAACATGCGGCAATTGCAGCACAAAATGCCAGTACGGAGTTGATGCGGTAACTTTGACGAATGATCCCAAAGTGATCTTTGATTTCAATTCAAGCATTAACAGAAAAGACACTGCCGCGTCTGAATCGGCAGCCTGGTTCGCCCGCCTGCTAGCAGAGAGACTGATTGGACAAAGTAATTTAGATTTGGCCTATTGCCTATCTGTGCACTTGATTGACAAGCAGCAACTGAGCACTGATGGACAGCTGGTGCTTCTAGAGAAAGTCAGGGCGAGCCTTGTATCATTTGCGGAGGTGGAAAGCACTGAAATCGCTGAGGAGAAACTCGATAAGATAAGTTTGCCGGTCCGTACGCTCTCCGGCAATGACACCGCCGGAGCGAGTATAAGCTATGTCGCGACCGAATATACTGGCAAATTAATGAACAAAGAGGAAACCGATAAGTGCAAAGATATTTCCGCAGAGAATACTTCGGAAGAACAATCGCAGACGAATTCCACTGGCTGGAAAGAACCACAGATCAAACGCACGCTTGGTTAGCTGCTCAACGTGAATTTCAGAATCATACGTTGCGCCGACTACCGTTTCATTCAAGAATTGTTGAACGAATGGTCTATTTCATGACTGGTGACAGAGAGCTTCCTCCTGCGGTAGTTCGGGGAACCAGAGTTTTTAAGTGTGTGCCACCAACAGCGAAAAAGGGTCATCGTTATTACTGTAAGACCATCGCAGGAGGAAAACTACGACTTGTCATAGATACGACTGGTTTGGCCACGGACCATGAAGTCAGCTATAGTCCGAATGGTAAATATATGCTTTTCATGGCCGACGGCACCGGGTGGGAAATCTTTGATCTGATACTAGTGGAGACCTCAACTGGTCACCGCACAACAATCAAAGCGCAAGCGGCTAAGCCGACTGCAGTTTGGCTGCCTGATGAAAGCGGGTTCTATTTCTTGAAGCACTCAGACCCTTCTCTCTGCGGTAAACCGCTACCAGACTTCAGAGGGAGAGTCTTAGACAAGATGCTGATAGAGAGTGCGGAAACGCTTCGATGTACACTCGATGAACTCAGGGAAAACAAAGCTTACGCCAATGCTGAGTGTTTGGCCCTGTACAAAATTGGCAATAAATCAATTTCTGCGATTGATGAAGTTGATTGCCGCGATGCGTGTTATTTAACTAGCGTGGATACAAGAATAATCGCATCAGGAGGCAACAGTCTACGCATAATTCACACGGATGGAGAACTGCGTATCTTTGCACCACTAGAGAAATCTGCAGGAATCATGACATTCCTCGGCCATGGCGAGGGGGGTGAACTATTCGGTCTCAATTCGGAAGAGAACAGTTTTTCAGTGCTTAAACTCAGCCGTGATGGAGACACGTACACAAGCAACAAGATCATCGAGAAGGATGGTGGCCTGATAGGATGCTGGATTGTGAAGGGCCATGTTTTCATTCAATACTATGAACCGCCGCGGAACTACTTGCACATTCATGATTTTGAAGGCGAGTTGGTACGCGAGCTTGAACTTCCTCCGCATTCCGATATCGACAATGTCGAAAGCTACGATAACGAACATGCAGTAATTGAATGTTCAGGTTTAACGCAGCCTCCTTTTAGACAAGTCTTCAACGTGGTATCACATGAATTTTTCGTGAAACCTCATAAGTTGAATTTTGCTACCTCGCAATATGAGTGCCAGACTCACCTGGTACCGGGAAAGAGCGGTACAAAGATCCCGATTGTGGTGGCAAGTAAGACGGCGAACATCGGTGGTGGTGTCTCAGCTCATCCGCGCCCGGTTATCCTATACGCATACGGTGGCTATGGTATCAATTCCATGCCCGGTTTCAATTCTGCAACGGCTGCGTGGTTGGAGCTTGGTGGCACCCTCGTACTAGCGCAGATACGAGGGGGCGCCGAATTAGGTCGCCTTTGGCATGAGCAAGCCGGAGGGATCAGAAAACAAAATTCAATAAATGATTTGATCGCCGTGGCGGAATGGCTTATCTCCAACGGATATTGTAATGCCCACCAGCTCGGCATTCAGGGATTCAGCCACGGAGGAATGCTGGCCGCCGCTGCGGTGGTTCAACGTCCCGATCTTTTCGGCTGTCTCATATCAATTTCGGCTCCGTTGGATTTAGTAAATCGGAGCGCCATCGGCGGCAAGTCCCGTATAGATTACGGGAATCCTGAGGACGAGAGTGAGTTTAAGTATGCGTTATCCATATCCCCGTACCAGAACCTGCGAAGAGGGGTAAACTACCCGCCATGCATCGCCGTTACGCGGGAGTCGGATTCCAGAGTTCGCCCGACCCACGCCTTCAAGTTCATTGCTGCGCTTCAACGGCTCGCTAGAACAGAAGGTCGTCATATCCTCAGGTATGAGGATACAGGCGGACATGTTGTGCCTGCCGACCGGCTGAAAGTGGCTACCGAAACAGCAGATTGGTTGGCCTTTGCGGCCTTTCATCTCGGTCTAACGGAAACACCAAGCTCATCCAATCTCGAAAATTAGTAGGAGTCTATTTGCCATACGAATGGAAATTTTTCATTCAGGTTCGCTCAGACGATGAGTGCCAGGAATTTTGCAAACAAAGATATCTACGCGGCTGCGGGCAGTGATGGGCGTGATTTCATCGAAGTTGGGGGCTGTAAATACTGAAAATTGGGGTCACAAAGTCTGTATGTAGCCGCCCCGAAGCAAAACAGTCAACCTAGAACAAGAACATTTACAGCGCATGTCGACCGAGCGGCAAGCCTCAGCCTCGTCAACCCCAAAGCGCAAGGCTGCGATCGCCTTACGATGCACTGCGCCGTTGCTCGTTAAGATGCGATGGATCTGGTGCAGCGTGCTTGGCAATCGATTCGCGGAAGAGCAGAGACATCTCGTCAGATTCTGTAAAGCAATAGGCTACCCCGAACTCCTTCCTCAACACTGTGTGCGGTTATCTCCAAGCAGCGCAACCCGCTTGTTATAGTCAAACAAGCCACCGTGGCCACCTTCGCCATCAGCGTGCTAAATAGGAAAACAGTGAATGAAGTGTGTTCCCCTCGTGCTGAGCGTGCTCGCAGCCATGGACAATAGTAAATGACCGAGATGTACTCAATTCCGACCGCACTGGTCAACTAGTGGTGAAATGTCAGAACTAATCAGCCCGAGCCCTTTCGACACCGGCGATAGCCAACGCGGATTACCGTTGCACTTCATCCTCATAGCACTCCTGGTTCTGTTTTGCTTGCGCGTTGCCGGGCAATTGATTGTGATGCTCTTTCAAGTGCCGTGGTTACCGCCTGCAGAAGAGTGGTTCTCGGGCGCGCTTGCCTATCCGCCACTCTTGACCTGTCAGATTCTTATAATCGCGTTGTACACAAAAATTTGTTCAGATATTTCGCAATCGCGAGGGTTCTTCGCTTCGGCACGAGACTGGTTGGGAAAGCCGCTCATTCGTGTGGCTGCGGTATACCTTGGCGTCATGATCATTCGGTATGGGGTCAGAATGGCTCTCTATCCCCATGAACGCTGGGTGGGTGGCTGCATTCCGATATTCTTCCATTGTGTACTTGCGTCCTTCTTGATAGTCTTTGGTATTTACCAACTCCGAACTCTAAAGCAACGCAACGATTCCGATAATTCATCTAAGGTCAAATCGTCTCACCGGAGCAGCCATTTCTTAAAGCGCCAACGATTTTACAGAATAATCATTTCCAACATACTGGTATCGAGTTTCTGGGTAGCTGTGGCGCTCGGTGTTGCGGCGTGGGTGGGATATCTACTGGCACCGTCACTCTATGCGGGCAATGTAGGCTATCGCCGCGCCGAATATGCAGTTCGAATTGAAAGAGCTCAGATGCTCACATCCGATGGCGCAAAGTTAGTGGCAGAAGTTTATCGCCCTGTGCACACCGCGCATTCGCCAACCGTGTTGGTGCGTATTCCCTTCACAAAATCATTGAAGAACCAGCTGTTCGCAAATCTGTTTGGGCGTGCGTGGGCCGAACGTGGCTATACGGTTGTTATTCAAGGTACGCGAGGCAGATACGATTCTAGCGGAAAATTTTATCCGCTTACATTTGAGCGAAAGGACGGCACTGAAACACTTCAGTGGCTTGAGAAACAATCCTGGTTTAACGGACAGATTGTTACGTGGGGAGGCTCGACCTTCGGGCATACACAATGGGCTATCTGCGATCGTAAATCTCCCGGACCTCTTGCAATGAATGTATACTTATCGAGCACAGACTTTTACGACATGTTTTATCCCGGCGGTGCATTCTCGCTTCAAAGCGCCCTGAGCTGGGCGATCAACAGCGGCGGTGACAAAGATCTGCCAGATTGGCCATCAGTGGATAAGATTGTCCGTGCGGCAAAACCCCTTCCGCTAGTGGAAGCAGACCGACGTGCGACCGGACACGAGATTTCATTCTTTCGAGATTGGGCTCTTCATCGGACCCGTGATAGCTATTGGGAAACCGTTGACGGAAAGGAGCGAATAAGATCTCTCAACGCACCGGTGTTGTTAATGGCTGGTTGGTACGATCCGTTTCTTCCTGGCCAGTTGCGAGACTTTACCGCTATAGGGCAGTCAACAAATTCACGAGTTCGCGATAACAGTCGTATTGTGATCGGTCCATGGTGTCATGGCAACGACGTAGTGTTTCCGGAAGGAAAACAAGACAATTTTCGAGCAAGCACCATTAGGGATAGCCTCGATTGGTTTGACACCATGACTGGTACCAGCAACGGCAAGGGTATTAACGCTCAGACAACGGAGCGGAGGACGACATCACCTGTTAGAATTTTTGTCGCCGGAACGAACAAGTGGCGAGATGAAAACGAGTGGCCACTGGCACGCACCCGTTATACCTCCTTTTATCTGCACAGTGCAGGCAAAGCAAACGGCGATGCCGATGGCGGTGAGTTAGACACACAAATGCGAAGTGATGAACCTGCGGATACTTATGTGTATGATCCGTCCAACCCGACTCCCACCGCTGGCGGGCCAGTAATCGGAAAAGGCTCCGGCATTGCTGTGCAGAACAAGATTGAAAGCCGTGCGGATGTGCTGATTTACACAACGCCACCATTGAAGGCCGACCTTGAAGTTACCGGCAACGTTGCACTTCAACTTTACGTTTCTTCCACCGCTTCGTCTACCGACTTTGCTGCAAAGCTTGTTGATGTGTATCCGGACAATAAATCGTACAACGTTTGCGATGGGATTCGGCGGTGTTCTTTCAACGGCTTGACGAGCCCGGCAACAAAAACAAACTCCAATAATGTTAATGAGATGAAGATTGAACTGTGGCCAACTTCGCGAGTGTTCAAGAAAGGTCACCGCTTACGACTCGAGGTTTCGAGCAGCAACTTCCCTCGTTTCGACCGTAACCTGAATACAGGCGATAACGATCCATTGTCAACGCGCACAGTGACCGCCCGGCAGACGATTTATCATGACCGCGTGTATCCTTCCAGCCTGATTTTACCTGTAATACCAGAGTGAAGGCGCTTCGACGGTGTTGCCGGGGTGCCTGGCTGAGTCCGGAGACTTTAGATGATATCTCCGTCCGCGATTCTCTGCGCACGAAGCCTCACCGGGCATTGAGAAGGTCGTGCTCTCTTGCGGGGAGGATCTTCGATGCGCCTCCCGAGGAAGAAAGTGAAGATCCTGCCGATATCCGCATGTCAAAAAATGCGAATTCATTGCATGTTGTTCGCGCCAGTGGCAAGGGCTGTGCCTATTGAGTGGAACTTGCCGCTGCCTGCTGCACCTAGCATTGTTTCGACCTGCAGAACAATCTCTACTTGCACCGCAGATTGCAAATCATCATTGGGCACGGGTTTGAAAGATGCGGCAAGAGTCGCGCGGGCCGGGGCCACAGTGTTCTCAACCGGTGCCGGTAGCGAGGACAGCTTGAAGTTGAGGTCGCCATCGGAGCCTGCCAACTTGGGATTGATGTTTTCTTGATAAAGCTTACTTTGACTATCGGATACTGCGGGAGCTTGGTCCGCATTCTGGAGTTCATCCAAATTTTCGAGTAACGATACATTGGACTGGACTTGATCGATATATCCGATTCTAATCTGTGGATTTTCCGGAATGCTGACTCTTATCCATGGGAGCACCATTGCATGCCTTTCTTTGAGCTGGTTGAATTTTTCCATCACGGCAGTCTGAACTTCGCTGCTGTTCACGCCGCGCAAGTGGAGGCGTTGCTGGTCTAGCTCGTGCGCTCCGTCGCGGGCTTCGTCGACTAGTTTTTGCGAGAGTTCCACAACTTGGGGAAAATGCGTCTGCGCAATCTCCAGTTGATGACGAGAAGCATAGACGAGCTGCCTTGACCGGGCGATCATGTTGTTCATTTGACCTATACGATCAAGTTCGTTTAGCTTGCGCGCTCCGGCGATAGCAAGTTCATCCGCCGTTGTTTGCAGTCGGTTAAATGCGAAGAGGAGACCGGCAAACGATAAGGCCAGTATGATGGCGACCCCGGTGGACGTCATGAACACCCCGCTGAGAACGAACATGTTTCCCGTGCTGGTTCTTTCTCCGGTTCTATTCATTCTCTGCTGAGTTCTCATTTACGTTTTCCCCGTTCGATGCGGCTGAGCTAATTAGTTATAGTGATAAAGTGATTTCTTTTCGCCTGCTTCAGATTCAACAAAGAGGCACAGGTCGCTGTTCACTTCTTCGTTGGGATTCGAGCTACCAGGGTGAAAATTGTATTGTTCGATTTCCGAACAGATGGTGTTGAAGGAACTGGTTGGCACTTTGATCGTTGCCACCATGCTTTGATTCACTTCAATATCGAGCACCGCGTTCATTACCGCTTTTGCTGCTGCTACAACTTCGCTTTCTGGTGGAGACTCGCTTTCGTGACTGACTATAATGGCGACATTTTCTCCCGGTGCGATGGTCAGTTTGGCTTTGCGTTCTAGTCCAAGCGTTTTCTCATTTGCGTACCATAGATACTCATAAAGCGTTTTGTTCTCTTCCTGACCGACATGGTAAAACTTAAGCTCCGTTTTCACCACGGGCTTTAGTGTGCTTCCTTGATACTCAAATTGCAGCGGCATTTGTCGAGTCTTTAGTTCCATTGTCCAGTCGTGCGGCTGGTTCAGTCCGGGCGCGGCGATTGTAGCGATTATTGTCGCGGATGCCGTTATCGCAAATCCCCACAGTATTGCGGTCACCTTATTCATTAATGAAGAACCTCTTTGTTTTGGGATTGCGGCTAAGGTTTTCCCAATTGGAGTGAGCCGCTATCTGCATTGGGACTGGAGCATTGATGCCTGGAAGTCCTGAACCGCCGGAGTAAACCGGTGCCACTTGTACATTTACCTCCAATTGAATGTTGTAGATGCAAGGTCCCTTCGTTCCTCCGGGGAGCCAATCATCAGGCACGTCTTGACCCTGGGGTACCGTGAGTTTATCGCCTTCGTCAGCTCCGCAGATAACCAGCGATAGTTTTTTGTTGGTCACTGTGATACCACAATTGGCGGAAAAGTCCGACCACCAGGTATCTGTAGTGAGCATAGATATTGCTTGTGAACGTTTCTCTGTGAGCGATAGCCGATGCACGTATTCCGTCAGGGCACCACTGGCGAGATAGTAACGAACTACGACGAAGCTTGCGTTCACCAGTGGAATAAAAATGAATACGACTAGCACCAGAAATGCAGCACCAAACTCTGCTATTGTTCCTCCGCTGATACCACGCGAGGACGATTTGGTGCGTACCGTCGATCGTTTAAAGCTCGTTGAAAATTTTGTGTTTCTCTTCGCAAACATACAACCCCTGCCGAGATTCGGTTTATTCTCTCGGACGTCTTAATCGTGATTGCTACCTTTCTGTTGACTGCGTTTTTTGCAATATTAGGCGAATGATGAGAAAAATCTCGTGCGGGGAAAGTCTCTATATGTGAGGCTTTAGCGGGTTTCTCTCCATGCCTTGGTAATGAAGTCGAGGCAGAGACATTTCACAACCGGCTGGTGGCAGATGCGGTGTATAGAATGAATGTTAAAGGGATGAAGCACTTGATTACCACTCTTTACTCTGAGGAGCACTCGAACTTCGATCGCTCTTAGTTAGTGAGTCTGCATCAACCGCACGAATGCGCCGGGCGGACGAGCTGAAGCATTCATGCAAACAAAATGCAGAGAGAAGCACTGCGCGAGTGCCTCTCTCTGCACCTCTAACAACGGGGGAATGTTAGAGACAAACTTTTGTAAGACTAGATAATCCCACGAGCCATCTTCACGGCCTTTTCAGCATTGGGCATCCCGTAACCGTAGTAGGGGGTCCAAAGCAGACCGCCTGCTCTAGTGCAGCTAGCCTTCAGAATATGTTCCACCCATACGTTCGGCAAACCCGGATTCGCATTCCATACGAGTGCAGCAATCGAAGCGACGATCGGTGCGGAGAATGATGTGCCGGCCACGTTTTTGACAGTGCCATCGCGGGCAGTGCAGACAATGCCTTTCCCCGGAGCCGTAAACTTTACTGATGTTCCCCAGTTTGAAAAATCGGCCAGTGATAGACTGTTGTCGATTGCCGAAACAGTGCACAAATAAGGAACCGGCGGGTTTGGATCAAACATTCCATCGTTGCCAGCAGAGAGGAATATCAGCCCGCCTTCGAGGTCATGATACTCTTGCATGTACAGATGAAGGGGGGCGTGTAAGAAAGGGTTTGTAAAGCCAATGGGCGGAGGCGCACCGTAGCTGATGTTAACGATGCGATTACCGGAGGCCATCATATTCAGCAGACCGGCCATTATTGCAATATCATCGGTCATGCCGTTTGAACCGGCAATTTGAACCGGGTAGACTTTGGCGGTTGGGGCAACGCCGGCCGTGTTAATGGAGTTGTTGAAAGTAGCAGCTGCCGTCGTGGCAACCAAAGTTCCGTGCCCTTGCACATCGGTTTGAGCTCCGCCGGACAGTGCGCCGCCAATACCACCAAGTAAGTCACCGAGAGGACCAGGACCACCCAAAACTGTCATTCGTGCACCAAATGTAGTGGCGTCGTAGCCCTTGAGTGTCTTGCCAGCTAGATCCGCAACTGAGGCCTGGCAGCCGGAGTCAAAAACCGCAATCTTTTGTCCGCCACCGCTGGTGATATCCCACGCTTTTGGTGCATTCACTGCGCCCAAATGCCATTGGCTGCCAAATTGCGGGTCATTTGGAATTATTTGCGCTTTGAATTGATAATTCCGGCTGACGCAGCGAAAGTGTTTGTCTTTCGTGAATTTTTTCTCCGTCTCTTCCAGTTTGCCTTTTTCTGTTTGGTAAATTAAACATTTGAGGCGGCCTTCGCCCATGGTGCCTACCAGTGTGCCATGGGCTTCCTTGAGCACATCACTCACTTCGTCATTGTCTGCGTTTGCATTCGGCATGACGAGTAAAATATTCGGCTGGTAATTGGTTGGAATCGCCGGGGCGGTTCTCTTCTTCAGATCAGTAGGTATCTGTAGCTTGGCTTCATTAGCTGCATTGGACGGTGCAGTGAGGCCTGCAGATAACCCGACCAACAACGAAAGTGCTATTCCCAGGAATTTTTTCGTGGCGGTCAGGGGGGCGCATTTCGACAGACTCATCTTATAATTTCTCCTAGATACAAAAGTTTTTCGGTTGATGATTCCATTTGCTTCGCACCACATTCGGTACTGTGCGAGCTTTTCTTCCGACTAATCCTCAACAACAAGGTTGAGAAAATTAGGACAGGGGAAGAGCTCTTGGCATCCAGGGTTTCCACTATATTTGATGCGGAAAACCCCACCCGAGACCATTGTCACAAGCGAAATCACTTGCACACAATGTCCGAACGGGCTCGGGCAGTGCGCCACACTCCGTCAAGGAGCTGTAGGGACACAGGACGTCAAGCAGAACTGTATTTCTGCGAAATAACGAAATTGACTGGAACTATGTTGCTAGTACTACTGGTGGTTCCCGCGTTGTTGTAAAAGAGTCTTCCTTACCTTTGGGTGTTTCTGAATCTGTACGACGGCAGGTCTCCGAAATGTTTGCTCGGGAAGCAAAATTGCTGCAGCGATGCGAACACGATCGAATCGCCCGCTGTTGAAGTCATCGGGAGACATTTACTTGATTGATTTCGGTGCCGCAAATGAGTTCATTGGTCAAGCTACCGGAACGCTGGTAGAAAAACAATCCTACATTCCGCCGGAACAGTTGCAAGGTAAAGCTCTACCACAAAGCGACATCTGTGCATTCGCTTACTCTGCGGAAAGGAACCTTTGCCCCCATCCGAATTGAAACCGCACGAAGAAAAGATACAACTGCTCGCTGACGCTAAATCGTCTGATTTCCGATTGCACCAAAATGAACTGGACGACAGAATCAGCGCCGCCCGCGAATTGTGTGAGCGGTTGGCCTCACTTCCAGGGGCAGTGGAAGCGAAGTAGGCTGGTGTCATTGTGGATTGGTCCACACACCGCAACAACCGGGTGTCCGAGATAGCCTTTCCACGGGAATAACACTATGATGAGGGAACATTGAGGCTAGGAAATGGATTTGTTTGGCATGTTCAAGAGGAAATCCACCGAAAAGCGGTTTCATGATTCTCCTTCTTCTAAACCACCGCAACGACTACTCGTTGACGAGGAGCATTATTGTTACGATCGCAAAGACGGAACTAAAGCCCACCAATACAAGATTCTACACGCAAGGTCTTTGATTCTAGACTTAGGCAGCTATGAATTCGATGTCGCCAGTGAATGGGGATGGAAACAACCGACGCTAGCTACTTTCATGACGATGGACCAGGGAGAGATTTCCGTCACCCTGACACCGGGTACCACCGAATATGAGGTGGTAGCTCCACAGGGGTTTGCCAGTGGGGAGCAAATTATGCTTATGATTGGTCGGCCCAGTCAAGTGTGCTGGATGACTTTGATCAATGTGGTGTAATTAGCAGGAAACGTTTTGTTTGATAATGCCGAAATGCCGATTACTGATACATGAAGACAATCGCCGTAATATTTGATTTTGACGACACCCTCATCCCTGACTCCACGACGGCTTTTCTTGCCTCGAGGGGAATCAACACACAAAAGTTTTGGCAGGATGATGTGCGCGAGTTGGTGGGCAACGGTTACGAGCCGTCACTAGCTTATTTGAATAAGATCATCGATTTGAGCGGCGACGGATTGCCTCTGGGGAATCTTACCAATGCCGACCTCAAGCAGTTTGGCCGGCAGTTAGACTCCGGATTCTATCCGGGGCTGAATGCCATGTTTAAAGACCTTCGCGCAATTGTTCGAACTTTATCTGCAGATATCACCGTGGAGTACTACATTGTCTCCGGCGGACTGCAAGCGTTAATCGAGGGCTCCCCCTTTGTGAACAAGAACTTCACCGCGGTGTATGGATGCCAGTTCGCTGAGCATCCGGAGACCGGGCGAATAAAAAACATCAAACGGTGCGTTACATTTACTGAGAAAACACGTTGTTTGTTTGAGATTAACAAAGGAATTCGTCCGGAACAAGCTCTTCAAAACCAGTACATGGTCAACACCGATATTCCGTTAAAACATCGACGGATTCCCTTCAAGAACATGATATACGTGGGAGATGGATTGACCGACATTCCGTGTTTCTCATTGGTTCAGCGGATGGGCGGGCTGTCGTTTGGAGTGTTCAATCCGCAAGAACAAGCGTCAGCTAAGCGCGCCTTGATCGAATTTCTACACACGGATCGTGTAGTCAGCATGCATGCGCCGAAGTATCGCAAAAATGACGAACTTGGTTCGCTTCTAAGAGCTGCAGTTTCTTCTATTGCTGCTCGAGCGATGTTGGAACGCCACGAGGCTGAGTCTGATTGAGTTTCGGGCGAAGCCACGGATTGTGGCAATATTACAAGCAGAGAAAATTCAATCGGGGCGCGCTTTACTGCGCTTAGTACAAGGCGATGTGCTGCAAAGAAATATCTCCAACAGTTTAGTGGGGGCTCCGTGCTTGTGTTCTCGTTTATAATCGAGGCTTCTTAAGATTCGAGAAGGTTGGTCGTAACAGCATCGCAGACCAAGCGTGCGAAGCACTGCACGGCGAAATCCGAGGGATCGTACATGGCCACCGAATTTTGCCATCCCGTTATGTTCTCGAGGTCATAAGGGGTGTCTACTGCTACCAGGAGCCAGGGAACGGAGCGCTTTCTCAGTTCTTCCGCCAGGAAAAATTGGCCCGCGTTAAGCGGTGCTCTAAAGGTAAATAGCGCGCACTTCTCAGCTTCGCACATTCGTACAACCCGGTCAATTTCATCTGAATCGGGGTTGACCTGGTAGCGAACCTCTTCGATATTTATGGAGTGAGAGACTTCGCGCAACTGTGCTGCAAAGTTCATCGAGTAACGAGGATGTGCGGGCACTACAACTTTAACGACATCGTCGGTCCACGTGATCCTCCCGCTGCATGAATTTCGTATGGCCGTTGTCGTAATTTTTTCTGTAAGCTCTGTAGCTCGCAGAATCAGGTCGTGTAGTCGTAGTATGCGTGCATCTTGTGCACCGTCGAATATGTGCCTATCACAAACTGAAGCAACTCTTCTGTTTCGTCGATCGACAGATTCGGCGATGCGCGATTCGGTAATCCTGCCGGAACCAACTGCGTTCATGATGCAGGTATGCACTCGCTGCACTACATCTGGTTCCGCGCATACTAGCAATTGATCTGCGCCGGCTTCAACAGCTAGAAGGCAAGCCTCTTCTATGCCCCAGTTATCGATGATTGCTTTCATCAACATGTCGTCGGTAAAAATTAGTCCCTCGAATCCGAGCTTTTCTCTTAGCCATTCCGTGGTAATTCGTCTGGAAAGGCTTGCCGGGAAGGGCTGATCATCCAGGACCGGCACACGCACATGAGATGTTAATATGCCGGGAAGAAAGGAGCTTGTTCGACGAAAAGGAAGTAATTCCACTGCTTCCAATCGTGCAAGATCATGCTCGATAACGGGGAGCTTCAAGTGTGAATCAACCGATGTATCACCGTGACCGGGAAAGTGTTTTCCCACTGGCAGTACGCCGACGCTTGCATAACCACGCGCCAATGCTTCGCCCCGTGAAGCAACCAGCAACGGATCGTCGCCAAACGCTCGGGAGCCGATAATAGGATTGCTCTTGTTTGTATTGACGTCTAGCACCGGTGCCAGAACTACATTGATTCCTAGAATCGCTAGCTGTTGTCCGGCCAGTTTTGCTACTTCAAATACATCTGCTGCAGATTCGAGTTTGCCCAGCGACATCATTGAAGGTATCGGCGCGATCACGTGATCCAGTCGTTGCACGGCTCCGCCTTCCTGATCAATGGTGATTACAGGGGAAACTGCGGACGCTGCGCGAATGTCATCGACGAGTTGCAGAAGCTGATGCAACTGATATGCATTGTCTTTGAAGATGGTGACACCGCTCATGGTGCCCTCGCGCAGCAGATTTCTGTTCTCCGCGTCGAGAGTTGTTCCGAAGACTTTGCCCAGTAAGAGTTGTCCGACTGCCTGGTGTAGACTTGTCATAATACCTCCGGGTTGTGCTGCGAAGATTAACCCGGTTAGTGAGCAATCAAGCCCATGAGGCGATAAACATCCACGGGCCGCTGGCGCCCCTTAACCGTGATGGGTCCGAGAGATTCCGTGCGATAGTGATCCTTGATCATCTCGTAAGTGGTGCCATCAAGAATAATGTCTCCAGCGCGGTCATTTCCGATTAGCTTCTCTAATCTGAACGCCAGGTTGGCCGTGTCACCGAGCACGGCCAAGCTTGCCTTGCCGGCGCCGAGAACACCGGCGGCAACAGGACCTGTTGCAAGAGCAATATCGACTTCAAGTTTATGGGCTGGAAAGGGCCAGTCGTTGGTGTTTGCAGCAAGCCCGGGAACTGAATCTTTTATTCTCAACGCGCTATAGCATGCCTCGTAGGCACAAACATTGTGATCTGAGCCGACCCGATCTTCGCCCTGCCAGTAAGCCATAATGGCATCACCGGCGATCTTTTCCACCTGACCGTGGCGTTTTGTAATCTCGTCCTGAAATCTTGTAAAAACCCTTTGTGCAGCTTGCATCACCAGGTTTGGCTGATCAGAATAATGCTCCATCAGGGTTGTAAAACTTCTGATATCTGCCACCAGAATAGTCGCCGTCATCAACTTGATATGCAGTTGAGTGCGCTCGTGCTCATCTTCGATTTCTTGTTCTGCTCGCTGTGGTGAACCTTCAGGCAAATTGACGACGAGGTCTACCTGGGCAATCTTTATTTGATCGCCGTTTTTTAATAAGTAATCCTGACCTGCTTGCAACCAGTTGCCATTTAAGCGGGTGCCATTGGTGCTCCCCATGTCGCGAATACTCCATCCATCTGAACTGGGCTTCAGTTCAGCGTGATGGCTCGATACCTCGGGAATGGCAATGACAAGTTTTCGCGGTCCGGAAGCACCACCTTGCTTTCGGCCGATCTCAAGAACCTTGCCGTCCTCAAGCTCGAAAAAATAAGCGTCCGGACTTCCGGAATTTACTACCAGATAGCCGGCCAATCCCATGTGTTTTTCAGTAACCAATTTTCAGCGAAGCGCTCGACGATACAGCAAGAGCATTATACCCCCCGACTGCGGTCATTTTTCGTTTCAACCACACAAGGAACCTGAATGTCGTAATGCTGAGTTTACAAGGACATGCGCCCGACGTAACATCGTGCATCCGCAAGGGTTGCAGGGATTAAAGCCACCTTGAAGTTTACAAGATCATGCAGTGGTGGCGGGCTGGATTGTTGTCCAATTCCTGCTTGCCGGTTAGTTTTGGCAATTGAAGCGCCTGTGATTTTATGAGCATTGCCCATAAAATCTTACAATTCGGCTTGATGAATTCCCCGAGTGCGTTTCGGATTTAGGGACGATATGCGTATCGTCCAAATACTGTTCGGTTAAGCAATATCGGTATGTCTAGTGGATCCCCGGCGATAGGCGATGAGGGATTGATCGGATAGCCGGCGATCGCATATCGAAAAATCCTTAACCGTTCGGTTTTTGACGTATTCCATATTTTATAGGCGAAGGTACTTGCTGCTGCCGGCGGGAGTCGCCAAGCAGGCCAAGCGTGCCCGTCG
This sequence comes from Candidatus Obscuribacterales bacterium, assembly GCA_021732565.1. Taxonomy (GTDB): domain Bacteria; phylum Cyanobacteriota; class Vampirovibrionia; order Obscuribacterales; family Obscuribacteraceae; genus JAKFUT01. The sequence goes on along the minus strand of JAKFUT010000130.1, from coordinate 9,983 downwards.
TAGACGCGCGGTGCTCTAAGAAGGGAAACCTAATTCTCTTGGACGGCTCGTCAAGGGCAACCCCACAATTAGAACGGCGGGTAGACCACCCGCCGTTCTAATTGTTTTTGGAGAAGACCGCATGCCGCTAGTGGCTGGCAGCCTTCTCAAGTGCTTTTTTTAGTTCTTCAACCTTGTCAAGCCGTTCCCAGGTCAGGTCCAGGTCAGTCCGTCCAAAGTGTCCATAAGCTGCCACTCGTTGATAGAACTTTCCACCATGTTGAGCTGGAAGCAGGTTAAGCTCCAGGTTCTTTATAATGGCCGCGGGGCGCAGATCGAAGACTTTCCTGACGGCAGCCGTTATTTCCTCATCGGGCAATTTGCCAGTGCCAAAGGTTGTGACCAGCACCGAAACTGGCTGGGCAACACCGATTGCATAGGCAATTTGTACTTCAGCGCGGCTGGCTAGTCCGGAGGCAACTATGTTTTTGGCAACCCAGCGGGCGGCATATGCAGCACTGCGATCTACTTTTGTCGGATCCTTACCGGAGAAGGCTCCGCCACCATGACGGGCGTAGCCGCCGTAAGTGTCAACAATTATCTTGCGTCCGGTGAGGCCGGCGTCTCCCTGGGGACCACCCACAACGAAGCGGCCGGAGGGATTAATCAAGTACCGGGTATTCTTATCGGGCTTGACGGAAAGGTCTTGAAAAACGGGCGTAACTACGTATTTTTCAAGGTCTTCGGCGATACGAGCTTGTAATTGATCATTGTCGGTAATTCCGTCAATGGAGGGCTCATGTTGCGTAGAGATTACAATGGCGACAACGCTTATCGGAGTATCACCTTCGTATTCGATGGTGACCTGAGTCTTCCCGTCGGGTCTCAAATACTTCAGAACACCCAGTTTGCGAACTTCCGACAGTCTGCGCGCTATTCGGTGTGCAACGGAAATCGGCATGGGCATTAACTCGGGAGTTTCATCACAAGCAAAGCCGAACATCATGCCCTGGTCGCCGGCGCCTATTTGGTCATAGGCATCGCTGGAATCTTCCCTCTTTTCCTTCGCGGTACTTACGCCGCTGGCGATATCGGGAGACTGCTTGCCCAGCGCCACTGTGACTCCGCAGGTGCGCGCGTCGAAACCGCCACCGCGCTCACCTTCGTAGCCAATGGCCGAAATGGTGCTGCGTACGATTTCGGGAACATCGATTACGGCATTGGTGGAGATTTCACCAGCGACGACTACCAGCCCGGTTGTGACCAGACACTCTGCGGCCACTCGACCGTGAGAATCTTGTGTGAGTATAGCGTCTAATATAGCGTCGGAAATTTGATCGCAAACCTTGTCCGGATGTCCTTCCGTCACGGACTCCGAGGTAAAAAGATAACGATGCGGCACCTTATGGATTCTCCTATGCAAGTAGTATGCGCTTGCCACGCAGGTTTCAGTTTAACAGGAAAGTCAAGACATCCCGATCACTCATGGAATTAAACTGACTGAATAAAGCCAAGGATGGCGTAGAACTGCTTACCTGATAGGTTTCACGGATCATTGCGAGTTCTTCAGATGATGAGTAGTGCTACGATATTATCCGGACGATGCAGGGGGGGACAAATGCCCCCGGGTCGGCTCAGGGTCTAGTCGGAAAAAAGAGGAACCATGGCCACCGCCTACAGCCAAAAGAGTGATAGAGACCTCGTCCTGGCCTGCCAGAAGCGGGATCCGGCTGCTTTCGAGGAGCTTGTCAAAAGGCATCAGCGAACAGTCTATGCCCTTCTCTATCAATTGGCGCCGGATTGGACCGATACCTCTGATCTCGCCCAGGAAGTGTTTATAAGGGTTTGGCGTTCAATTAATAACTTGCGAAATCCGTCTTCCTTCCGGTCATGGTTAACACAAATTGTCACAAATCTGTTCTATGACGAGCTGCGTCGGCGGCCCCGCCGTCTACCCACGGTATCTATGGATGAGGGGCTTGACGATGGAGACGATGAGGGACCAACCCGAGATATACCGGACGTTTCCGCTCTGCCGGACGAGACAATATTAAATAATGAACTTTCGGAAGTTATCCGCGATGCAATGAACAAATTGCCGGAACAGTTTAGGACCGCTATCGTCTTGAGGGAGCTAGAAGGGTTGAGTTATGAGGAGATAGCCATTCTGACGAAGACAGAAATGGGTACTGTCAAGTCCCGCATTGCGCGGGCCAGGACGAAACTCCAAGAATTACTTCAGCCTTATTTACAGCGAACGAGTTCCAACGAGGTCTCTAGCTGATGACTATGTCATGCTCAGCTTTCCAAGAAGAAATATCCGCCTATGTCGATGGTGAACTCGATGACGGCATCCAGTCCGAATTAGACGTTCACTTCACCGAGTGTCCACCTTGCCGTGAGGTAAGAGATAACGTTACTCGAGTGTCTACCTTAGTTCATGAAGGGGCCGAGAAATGCCACTTCCCAGATTTATGGTCGGCACTTGCAACTAACTTGCCAAGCGTTTGTGAGCTGGTGGAAGAAGATTTTTCAGCCTACCTCGACGGGGAGTTAATAGCTTCGGCAAAAGATGGTGTTAGCGAGCACTTGCAAGCATGCCCTCCTTGCCATGAGAAGTTCCAGTCCTTGTCGAAGGTCAACAGCCTGCTTTCCAGATCAATGGAACTGCCAGCGGGTTTAGAACTAGATATCTGGTCGGGTATTCAAAATCGGCTTGAAGAAGATTGCGTTCTTATAAAAGAAGAACTCTCTTCCTTCTTCGACCGAGAAGTCACACCGGCCCGTCATCGAGCAATCACCAGTCATTTACTTGATTGCACAGACTGCCGAGATCAATTAGGCTCGGTTACCCAAGCGGGTGAAATGTTACGCACACACTACCAGCCTTTACTGCCTGAAGATTTCGATCTCTGGCCGCAGGTTAAGGCCAAGATGCAGGTGGTACCATTCGCTCCGAAGGAGAAGCGCAGAAAGGCAATTGCCGCCCGGCGTCTTTACGCCGTTGCCGCGGTTGTTGTTGGTGGTGTTCTGGCTGCGATCGGATTTTTTGTTAATTTCCATTCTGCCTCAACCGTTCAACCGGTTACAGCAGAGGCTTATCTGATTGATTCAGCACTTGGAGAACCCGCAGAAGTACCGGAATCGTTGGTGTATGAGAATCATTAGCCGAACATATGTCCTAACTCTCGCAACGAGCACCATTCTCAGTAGTGGTGCTCATTGTCTGGCCCAGGACCGAGGGCTTGATTGGAAGAAATTGAATTTAAATTCCCATCAATCTCAGCAAATTCAAACGCTGGAACAAGACTGGAACGGTAAGTACAGCCAGATTCAGCCTCAAATTCAAGATCACCAGCGAAAGTTAGCGCGATTGCTCGTGGACCCCAAGTCCGACTCGCTGGAGATCATGTCCACCAACCAAACTCTTACACGTTTGAAAGAACAACTTCGTAACGAAGCAACCACTAACTATCTGCGTAAACGTGCCATTCTCAACCAGGATCAACAGCATCAATTGGAATCAATGATGCAACAAATGATCTCCTCGCGCCAGCAAGGAGTAGTGGGCGGACCGCCTCAAGTCGAGGAACAGGGCGGTTTCATGAGCATAATTCAGAAAGTTCGCTGGGCGATTCAGGGCCAGGCCCCGCCCTAGATTTCATCTGTGCCAGCTGATGGCCGGGCGCATTCACTTAATGCAAACACCGTAGAGCGATGCGGACTTGCACGATTTAGCACCGGTTGTACTTCCGTCGAACCTCACTTGCGAGGTTGTAAGCCCTGAATTCAAGACCTCTCTTTGCACTTTGTCTACTCGACGGCACATTGTTACAATCAGCCAATTTTTGTTAACACTGTTTCAAGCCGTTTTCACTTTGTCACCACGATCACGGTTCTTACTTGGTGGAACCCTTTGTGGAGCCCCGATCGGAGCGATCATCGTTGGGCTTTTCTCGTTGATCGGCAGATTTTCTTGAAGACAAAACATTTTGCACTTTCTCGAAAAGCCCGTCAATCCTTCGTCTGTTTGGATGGTTCTCTTCTATGTTTCGCAGTGCACCTTCAAATCCCTTCATTGTTTGAAAACGTTGTCCGGGGGTCTTGGCCAGCCCTCTGAGCAAGGCCTCACAGAAGTCGGCGGGTAAGCGCAAGTCTGGCCGTAACTTTCGAGGATCGGGCGGTGGTTCGCTAACGTGCATTTTCATCACTTCAAAGGGACTCGCGCCACCAAAAAGTGTGCTACCAGTGACCATTTCGTATAGCACAACTGAGAGTGAGTAGATGTCTGATCGTCCGTCAATGCGCTCACCTGTAATCTGCTCCGGACTCATAAACCTGGGGGTACCAACGGTTTCACCGGATCTGGTTTGGAAACCGTTGGTCTGATCTATAACTTTTGCGACTCCAAAGTCGAGCACTTTGACGAAATCTGTTTGAACTTGACCGTTGCTCACAAGGAAGATATTGCTCGGCTTGATGTCTCGATGCACTATGCCCTCGCCGTGCGCAACCGCGATGGCCTCTGCGGTTTGCCGGCAGAGGTTGATGGCACGCCATAGTCCTACCTTGCCACCTGTTCGCTTAAGCATTTCAGCAAGGGTTTCGCCCTGTAGCAGCTCCATGACAATAAAGGGTTCTCCACTTACCTTGATGCCACGATCTATAATTTGCACCAGATGCTGGTGAGAGAGGCATGCACGTGTTTCTCGGGCGAAGCGGCCAGCTGCGTCTTTGTCTGACAAGAACTGGCTCTTAAGTATTTTTATGGCCACAGGCTGATTAGTGGTTTGATCAATGCCACGATAAACTCGGCTCAACCCGCCTTCGCCGAGTGGAGCTACTACCCGAAATCTGTCGTCGAGCAGTTCGCCGATATGTTTATCGGTTATGACCTGTCGCGTTTCCACGGACAACCTCGGTTGGAACTGTACCTCCGCCTTGAGGCACCTGAAGTTGCTATACCACAAAACGCCCTTGACGCTGCGGTCTATTCTCCAAGAATGGCGCAACAAGCCACAGTTAATAACCTTAATATTGAAGAACGCCATTGTTTGTGCCTTTCGGACCAGCGATCGATGTCCGCATGCGGCAAAAGGCATTCAATATATGATTGGCGCTTATAATTGAGCGCTTGGTTCGATGAACGATTTATACGGAGGTCTGTCATGACAGACAAGAAGCTATCCGGAAAACGAGTGTTGATGGTTATTGCACCCAATCAGTTTCGGGACGAGGAGCTGATAGAACCCAAAAAGGTATTTCTGGAGGAAGGTGCAGAGGTTACAGTAGCAGCATGTAAACCGGGTGAAGCAAAGGGAATGCTGGGCGCATCAGTAAAGCCCGATCTGCTGGTCTGCGACGCGAAGGCGGAGAATTTCGACGCTCTCGTTGTGGTCGGTGGAATGGGTTCCCCGACTTATCTTTGGGGTGATGATGATTTGCACAATCTTGCCCAATCGCTTGAAAGAGAAAACAAGGTAGTAGCCGCTATTTGTCTATCCGGTGCTGCCCTTGCAAACGCGGGTGTACTGCGAGGCCGCCGGGCAACAGTGTATGCAACCCCGGATTCAGTAAAGGCGTTGGAAGCTGGCGGGGCGGAGTATGTGCAAGAGCACGTTGTTCAAGACGGTCTCATAATCACTGCCGACGGGCCGGACGCGGCTCGAGATTTCGGTCTGGCCGTGGCTAAGGCCATGACCAGCACAGTAGTTACGACTAAGTAGGATTCAGTGGTTCAAGAAGTCCTTTGTGACTCCCATCGCCTCGTCACAGACGTGCATGATAGCCACTCATTCCCGGGCCAAGGACGAGGCGAGAGCCGCACGGTTGGATGCAGAAGGAAATCGCTTCGAGCCCGGCTTGCCCGAAAAGAGCACCGGGCGCCCAACAATACAGATTGGCACGTAACCGAACTGCATCTTCGGGAGTCCCGCCCAAGAGACATTTCTGAGCCGTCCTGGCAAGCAAAAAGATGCACAACCTGATGCGATCGGCCAGCCCAAGAGAACCAAAAAGAATAGCTTCAAAAGAAGACAGAAGAAATAGAGGATCGGAAATTGATCAAGCAAACATTGAAGTCGGCTATGGAGCAGTCTCTGGCTGCGGCGATGGAGAAAGGCATGTTGAGCTGTCTTTCAGACGGAGAGGTTGCGGTGGTAATCGAGCGTCCGCGCAATCCGGATCATGGCGACTATGCTTGTGGCGTTTCTTTGAAACTGGCCGGAAAGGCAAAAATGGCGCCGATGAAAATTGCGCAAGAGATTCTGCAGCATTCTGAAGTTCTCTCGGGGGTTGCTGGAGCCGAAATTGCGCCACCGGGATACATCAACTTTCGCCTGCAAAAACCAGTTTTGCAGAAGGTATTGCATGAGATACACACGCAAGGTGCCGATTTCGGCCGAGGCACATTGGGGGGTGGAAAACCGGCAATGGTTGAGTATGTCTCAGCCAATCCTACTGGAGATCTTCATATAGGGCATGGTCGCAATGCGGTCTTTGGCAGTTGTCTTGCGAATCTTCTTGATTTTGCCGGCTATGATGTTTCCGAAGAGTTTTATGTTAACGATGCCGGCGCACAAGTGCGCCAGCTTGGTGAATGCGCATTTGCGATATACAAGAAGTTACATGGCATAGAGTGCGGGTACCCGTCGGAGGGCTATCCTGAGGAATCTATAAAGCATTTTGTTCAGAAGGTAATAGAGCAAAATGGCGATCAATTTCTTTCACTAAATGATAGTGCCGGAGCAATTGCGCTGGCTGATCTAACCAAAGCTGTAATACAACAATCACAAGCTGAGTTGCTGGAAAAAATCGGCGTCAAATTCGATCGTTGGTTCTCCGAATCCATATTGCATAAAGACGGGAAAGTTGATGCTGCGCTTGATTTGCTGAGAAATTCATCTCTGGCCTATGAGTCTGAAGGTGCATTGTGGCTCAAAGCCAAGGAACTTGGTGATGAACGAGATCGGGTGCTGGTTAAGAGCGATGGCACCAAGACCTATCTGGCGGCGGACGCCGCTTATCATCTGGATAAGTATGAACGGGGCTTCGAGCTGATGATAAATATTTGGGGGGCCGATCATCATGGCCAGGTACCAGGGCTGAAAGCGGCGGTGCAAGCACTGGGCAAAGATTCGTCGAAGTTGGAATTAATTCTGACGCAGATAGTCAATCTGTCTCGTAACGGACAGATTGTTCGGATGTCGAAGCGAATGGGAACAGTGGTTTTATTGGAAGAACTTATTGAAGAAGTTGGCCGCGATGCTGTGCGGTATTACCTCGCCGAATCAAGTCCGCAAAATCCGATTAATTTTGACCTGGAAATCGCAAAAAAGAGTAGCAAGGAAAATCCGGCATTCTATATTCAATATGCACATGCGCGGTGTTGCGCAATTCTGCGAAGAGCACTGGAACCGTCAATAAATACTGAAACTAAAAGTGAGGAGCCTGCCCCGGTCAGCGCGTCTGAATGGCAGGAGTGGTTTGAGTCTTACAAGGCCTCACCGCAAGCTTTTGTAGAGGCGTTTGAAGAAGACGCCGAAGTATTTGCGCACCAGAAAAAGTTGATTATGCAATTGGCATTGCTTCCCGAGGAGATTGAAGAAGCCGCGATTGCGCGACAACCGGGACGACTTGCTCGATATGCTTATGAAGTAGCAAATGACCTGCAGAAATTCTACGAAGTTTGCCGGGTGATTACTGATGACAAAAACGTCACGCGCGCTCGTTTGGGACTGATACTTGCGACTCGCCAGGTGCTTGCTAATGCGCTTTCTATTATCGGCGTCACTGCTGTAGAACGGATGTAGTACATCCGCACCGGCACGATTGGAATTGCTCAAGACTGAGTGATCGGCGTCGATATATAGCCGACGCCTGACGAGTTAACTTCACTCTGAAAACGTCTAAGCGTGAACTAACGACCGACAGAAACCAGCTCGCGCACTCTGGTTTCTTTGGGAGCCTGACTGGCACGCCGCCACACGGTAAAGGCTCCGGCAATTTCGTTTCCTTGCTCATCAAAAGCTGGACCGACTGCCCCGTCGGGCAATTGTTTAAGCAAGTCGTACTCGAATCGATTCAAGATGCAGTCGAAATCTTCAACTAGCTCCAGTGCGTCGCTGATCTGTATGCAGCGAAGGCCACGAGAACGAAAAATCATTGCAATAACATGTTTGCGCCGGGCATCATCTTCGGTGCCAAGCAATCGTCGCTCAAGATTGCTGGACTCACCCACAAACAGATAATCTTCTCCGGGAAATGCGCTGTTCTCAGCGTATATATTTACGTGCGCTTCGTGTCTGCGCATCAGGCCTTTCAGCGCGTCTTTGGTCGAACCTTGTGCATGCTCGAGCCGTTTCAAAAACTCCTTGATCTGTCTCTCAGACATAGTGGTTCTCCCGTAACTGATGCAGACACAATGGTTGTAGCGAACTGTCGTAGCGATCACCAAAGCTGTCTTCCAGGGTCCTGACGAAAACAGAAGGACAATGTGAGCGGCGGAGCGATCACTGAGAATCGGCCCGGACTCACCGTGCTACTTGATACCAACAAATGCGAATTCTTCTAATGCACTGCGGAAATTTCTGTTTGTCGGAGAAAAAACGCAATGCTCAACAGTTCTCTTTTTCCACTGCAGGCGACAGGGTAAACTTGTCGGATATTAATTACTAAATTGCAGACTCTCGATGGCCAGAATTCTGATTGCTCCAAACGCATATAAGGGAACGTTTTCGCCTTTGGAGGTTTGTCTGGCAATAAAAGTCGGAGTGGAAGAATTCTTTTTTGTTAGTAGAGCCTCCGCCCAAATTGTTTGTGCTCCGCTGGCTGACGGTGGAGATGGCACGATTGAAGCGCTCCATGCCGCCATTGGAGGCATCATTCATCCTGTTTTGGTGGAAGGCGCCTTCGGCGAGCCGCGTAATGCCGTATGGTTGGAGTCGGGAAATCTTGCGGTTGCTGAGCTGGCCTCAGCCTGTGGTTTGGCCGGGCTGGAACCGCCTCTGCGGCCCCTGGAGGCCTCGACCCGCGGATTGGGCCAGGTGTTGGCCTCCATAATCGCTCTGCGAAAATTTGCAGAGATCATTATTGCTGTCGGCGGAAGCGCCTCCACCGATGGTGGCAGCGGTGCGCTGGTGGCACTGGGTGGCCGATTCTTTTCCGATGAAGGGGAGTTGCCCATTAAAGGCGGCGGTTCGCTGAGTCTCATCAGTGGTTGCGATTTGTCGTCTTTTTCTGCTTTACGCCAACAATGTCGGTTCAAGGTGGCCACCGACGTCTTGTCACCGCTTTGTGGACCGCTCGGTGCCGCCAGGGTCTTTGGTCCGCAAAAAGGAGCGTCACCGGCAGAGGTGGAGATTCTTGAGGGTGCCCTTGCGCACTTTGCCGATGTGCTTGAGATAGAGAGTTTGCAGTCGGGAGCGCGCGACACGCCCGGTGCAGGAGCCGCAGGTGGCACGGCCTTCGGGCTTAGTTGCGCATTGCAGGCGGTTATCGTCCCCGGTTTTCCCTGGATTGCCGAATTGGTCGGTCTTTCCGAAAAGATCTCGGCGTGCGATCTGGTGATTACGGGCGAGGGCTGCGTCGATAAAAGCACAATGTACGGTAAGACTGTTGCTCGATTACGCCATCAGTGTCTAGTCGAAAATAAAGCACTGCTTGTGGTGGCGGGCTCTCTTGGCGATGACATTGATGAGTTACAAGGGGTGCACGTGCAACCGGCGTGCACCGGTGGACGGTTCGCGTCGCTGGAAGACATCTCTGCTGCAACTGTTGACGGTCTCAAGTGCATGTACAAACTTTCAAGTTCTTGATTAAGGGCCAGGCAACTGTCGGCGGGTGAAACCATAGTGTAGACTGGTTAAATGCTCAGACACATGATGGAAGCGAGGCTGAGCGCGTCTGGCGCGAAACGAGCGGCTAGCGCGGACGCATGAACTTCAATCATAGCTCGGTACCCTCGCCTCGTGTCAGGGGTTGAATCAGCGCATGGTCAGCACTAA
>JAKFUT010000330.1 GCA_021732565.1 Candidatus Obscuribacterales bacterium | reverse complement strand
GCCGTATGGAAGCTCTGGCAGGAGCCATCAATTTCTTTGACGCATGCGATCCGGGCGGAAGGAACTTACTGGTTCATGGAGGTGATTTCTTTGCCCCGCAGGTAAATTTCAACGCTCCCGGAGGCACCGTTCATGTTAACGTAGGAAATATCACTGGAACTGTAAATACAACTGCCAACGCTGCATTTGTTACCTCTACCGCACCACATTTGGTCATCGGCAACGTTGCGATAAGCGGTGATCCCCTCTTTAGCAACCTCGGCGGCGATACCGTGCTCACTGGGTTCCACTCTGCCGCAGACTTCCTGGAATACGATGCAGATAGCATCACGTTGAATCAGGGAACTCATATTCAGGCGCCAGATATCACATTGCATGCCACTAATGGCATTTCAGTTGGCGCCGGGTCTGTTATTTCAGCTTGCGGCACAGTGCAGCTAATCGCCGACCAGGGTAGCATCATCATCTCCGGCCCCAAGGGCGAATATGGCGGAACGTTAGTTTCCGGAACCAAGAGTGTAAGCCTGAAAGCCCATGAATCAGTTGTTTTGGGCGACTCGACCACTGTGAGCACCCAAGGTAAATTGGAGATAACGGGAACACAAGGCTGCGTGATCTTGGGCGACAATGTTTCTGCAACCAGCAGCTACTTGAACAATGAAACAGCCAGCATCACTGCAGGTAAAGGTATTTCCATTGGAAACTGCACAACGTTTGCAGGAGACAAAGTTACTCTAACTGCTAACGACGGAAATGTCAGCATTGGTACCCGCTCACGAGTTTATGGTAGCACCAGCGTCAACATAAACGGAACGGGACTAAACGATGTTTTCGCAGGTCCAAAATCCATCATTGGTATTAACTCCGCATGCAAGTATCCGGATGCATCAGTGACGATTGAAACCAAGACTGGAAGCATCAACCTCGACGTCGACAGCGCCATCCTCGCCCATAAGAATGTGTTGCTCAAGCCCTTTCAAAACTTTACTATGGCCGCGGGTTCAACAATTCAGTCAACAAATGGCAAGGTTGAGATCTTGAATGCCAACGGGCCTGCAAGCATCAACTCGGAGAGCACTAAAACCGCACAAATAAAAGGTGCGACTGGAGTGACAATCACGGCGCAAAGTCTGACCCTCGGAGAGGGAGGATCGATTTCTTCTTCAAGCGGCCCGATCGTGATAAAAGCCACTGGCATAGCCACCAAAGGCTTCATTGATATCAGATCCAATGCTCAACTAAGTTCTACCGGCATCTGGCTTACCGCACCAACCTTAACCAATGCAGGCGTCATCGGCTACTCTCAAGCCGGTACTGGTCTCAGCATATCTTCTGCCGAGTTACAAGCTCTCGGGCTTCCCGATATTGGTAATTTCAATTATGGTGTCGGTATTATTACCAACAGTCTCAATAACTCCGGTTCGATTTCTTCCTATGGAAGGAACGTATGGATATTGGGGTCTGGCGATCTATCAGTAACAAACACGGGCGGCATATCCGCCACCTATTCCAATTTAGTCGTCGGCAGCAACGGAGAGCTACAGATCAACGGTGCTGGTACCCTCAGTGCATCCACCAGCATCCACTTGCTCAGTTTGAATGGTGGAGTGTCAGCGACCCAGCGATCGATTAGCGGCATCGTATTCGGTAGCGCCCATGACTCATTCTCGCTTTCGACCTCATGCGAGTCTCTCGTTACCCGTTCCATTACGGCTCAGAATGGTTCCATCGATCTTAATGCACGTCGTGGCACACTCTACATTCTCGATGGAGCTACGGTTGAGGCGAAACAAACCATATCCATTAAGGGTGCAAACGGAATCTCGATCGCCAACTCTTTCTCAGAAGAGAGTGAATATGAGCCCCGTGGAGTGACGATCAAATCCGGAGCGCTACAACCAGGTCTCGCCGCAGACAGCACCAATTTTTTCGACTATGACACTAGTGCATTCGCCGGACCTGGCGGTGTCGATCTTACATCGAGTTCCGGTTCCATTTTCCTCGGCAACAAAGTGGCAATCACCGGTCTTGGTGGAAGCATTCAATTGACCGCCAAGAATGATATCGAACTTGACGGATCCAATCCCCTTGTCTCCCAGGGAGGCAACATTATCCTCAATGGCACAGGAAGTGTGTACATCGGTTCATATACTACCTTTACCGCAGTCGGCCGAGCGATACGAAACTCCGATGCGCTGCCAGTGGGCGAAAACAAGCTGCCTAATTTTCGCGGCGGTGATATCGCTATTGATGTTAAGCAAATCGTGCCCGAGTATGGAGATTTCCTTCGTACGAAGTTTGATTTGCAGCGTTCACCGGACGGGCGCCAGTTCATCAGTGAGCAACGAGTCTCCACCACCGGCAGCCAGTTTTCGTTCCTGAATGGTGGCACTATAAATCTGACAGCCACCGATCTTGGTGCTATCCATGTTTCATATTCCACTATTTCTGCCAATGGAGGGGTCATCTATATTGATCCGCCCGGGGGCAATGTCAACTTAAACAATGTCGGATTGTTTGCAATAGGCCCGCAGTTTCTCAATGGCGCGGCCCCGCCAAAGGTACCTCCGGTTCTGCCGTTGCCGCCAGGTGGACCAGGTCCGGGGCCCGGACCGGGACCCGGACCGACACCGCCGGCGCCACCACCACCTTCTTCAATTGTCCTTCCTACAGATTCAACCTCACGCACAATTCCAGTAGTATTTTCGCCTCAGCCGTTAAAGCCGCAGGTTATTCCCCTTTCGATTCCGGGCGACGCGAAGGATTCCGATACGCCGCCTCAGTTTATTGCGACGTCGAATTGCCAGCCGTACTTACTGGAAAGCAAAGACAAGAACAATAATACCCCTTGCCTATCGATCATCGCTGCTGGTGGCACCGTAATCGAGCCTGTTTACGATAAAGGCGGTACTGTTCCCTCAGGGTTATATGGTTCGAAACTCGCCAATCGCACACTTTCGTTGAAAGAAGGCCGAATGGTCGTGATCTCCGGACCGAATCAGGAGTTGAAAGTTCGCACCAACAATGCGCTGATAGCCCTGGCTCCCGGTAGCGTCAACATGATTGAGCAGCTCTCGTCCGGCACCACTCGAGTGAATGTCATGTCCGGCGAAATGACGCGAGTGATGATGACGACGAAAGACCGCGGCGGGTTGAATATGAACGCAACCGCGGGGGAAGAAATTCTCATCGGTGCTGCGGAAGAGGAACTCATCCCAGACGACGGTGTTGGCAGAGAGCTGGTCGAAGCAAAGATGATCGTATTGGGAACGCACAGCGAGAATGGCGATCAAAGAGGGTCAACTTCCAGCAATCCGCGTGCACAGAAGCACGATCTTTCTCGACGAGTTAAAATTGAGAAAAACAAATTCGACATCGCGAAATTGGGTAACCAGGAAAAGCTTTTTGTCTGCCTCGTTTGTAGTCAGGTCGGATGCAAGAGCGGGCAGTGCGACAGAACGCGTAGTCGACTAGGCGATCTCTTGCACAAAAATCTACAACAGAATACTCCACAACACAATACTCCAAATGACAATACTCCAAATGAGAACGATGGCAGCCGGTTAGGCACTTCTCCAATGAAGCCGATCGCGTTCGTTGGAGCACCGATTCCGGCCCCGCTGCCAACTGGCGTGCACACCGTAAGCACTGACGACGCAGTAGCGAAGTATCTTCGCGGCAACACCATCGGCGTCGACGCCACGAAAGTTTCTGCTGCTGACGGCGAGCAAGTTGTTTTTGCTAGAAAAGATACTGTAATGCAAATTGGGTCGCATCTGCTGACCATCAAGCTCGGAGCCGCCGTTCTGGTCAAGAAAGACGGCGAAGTAATATCAGTTTGCAACCTTTGGGACAACAGACCAAATTCCGTTTGTGCATATCTCGGCAAACGCACGCTACACGTTAATGTCGGAGAGGAATTCACCGTTGGTCCTAAGGGAGTCGTTCCGTCGAAGATTGTTCGCGAGAGCAATGTATCGCGCAGACAGGTACGCAATTTGAAGCTGTCCCCGGATGAAAACGTCATGCTGGCTGAAGTCTCAATTCCGTCCTTGTTGGGAAAAAGTACCCTGTTGCGACAAATCGCTCACAGTAATTCAAACGACGATCGCAATTTGATGCGCAAGTTAACCAAAATGGGAGCGATTGTCTCAATGGTGAGCTACAAACGCGGCGCCTATTCTTCGCTGAACCAGTAGGAGCTTGTGGTGGCATCAAAATCGGCTTACAGATCAAACAGGCGGCGCGTACCGGCTCGACTGCAGGGACTGATGATGGCGGGACTTTTTCTCTCCGGCTCCGTCTCAATTCCCGGTGCAAACGCGACGCCCGCGGCGTCGCCCAATGCCGAGGCGCAGTTTGAACCGGTTCCTATGCCTGCATCAAGTACTACTCCGCAGACGGAACTAACAGATCTTGAACAGGAGATAACGCGCCTCTATAACGAAGGACAATATACCTCCGCAACACCGCTGGCAAGGAAAGCAGTGGAACTTGCGGAGAAGCTCGGCGCGGATCATGTTGAAGAGATTGTGGCCGCACTTCTAAATCTGTCCAGCGTTCTTCAGGCTTCGGGCGAACCGGCCGAGGCAAGGGAAGCGCTGCAGCGGGCCTTGATCCTTCAGGAAAAAGCTGCAGGCAGTGAGCATCCCGACCTGGCGGTCGTACTCAACAAACTTGCGGCATTGTTGCGAACACAGGGTGATTACGACTCGGCTGAGCCGCTTCTGCGGAAGGCAGTCAAAATCAACGAGAAGGCATTTGGCGAAGATTCTCTAGATCTGGCTCGCGACGTGAAAGGGCTCGCCAGCGTAATGGAGGCTAAAGGAGATCCAAAGACAGCTCTCTCCCTTTACGAAAGAGCTGAACGGATTGTGCGCAACGTATTGAACAAGCTGACGGGTGACGCACCGCCAGCAGCGGGTTCTGATTCAGACAACCTGGCGCGAAAAGTCAAGCTCGAGTTGGAGCTAGCTGATGTATTGAACGATCAGTCGGCAATACTTCAAGGAGTAAACGAGATTCCGCGCGCTCAGGAAACTCTTGAACAGGCGCTGGAGATTCGCAAGCGCTTGCTCGGATCTGATGACATTGAAGTAGCTGAGCTATTGAATAATCAGGCTTCGTTGCTCTTCAAACTGGGACGGCTGGACGAAGCAAAAGCCATGCTGGAAGATGTCGCCAAACGCTATGGAAACGCGGTGGGTTCAACACGCTTAGATCTGGTAACAATCAAGAATAACCTTGGTGAACTGAACCAACGGCTGGGCGATGCTTCGGCGGCTCAATTGCAGTTTCAGGCTGCGGGAACGATTTTCAACGAACAGTCGAGACAAATTTTGCCCATGCTGTCTCTGGCGGAACAACGTGCATTCATTGACGAGAGAGTCTTTCCCGAGCTATCGGTACTGTTGGATAGTTGCCCAACGGGCGATCAAGTAAAGAACGTCTACGAAATTATTTATCCCTGGAAAGGGATGCTCATCGATGCCATGAGAAAGGAAACACAGCTCAATTCTCTGTCGGGAAATCAGGTCTTTAGGGACAAGATTGCGAAACTAAAGCAAATACGCTCGCAAATGGCCGCATGGTTTTATTCTGCAATTGCCAATGATCCCAACGAGTGGGCTAAAAAGAATAGAGAGTTAACTGAAGAAAAGGAACAGATTGAGCGTCAACTCAGCAGAGCACAGGCAGCCGACAAGTTCGCAACAAGCGCTGACCTGAAAGAATCATTGGCTTTGCTTGGAGAGAATGAAACTCTGGTTGATGTTTATTCCTATAATTCCTGCAAGAAATCTGCTTCAGGGCCTAGATACGCAGCGGTGATAATTGGCAAATCATGCTCGCCAACACTGGTTGATCTTGGAGCCGCCACGGAGATCAATGCCGCCGTCAATCAGTGGAACGAAGATGTCGTGCACCTCTTGGAGGCAAAGGCATCGTGGAGCGCTCTTTCCTCTTTGATCTGGACCCCGATTCTCTCAGCACTTCCTAAAAATACAAAAAAACTATGGGTCTGCCCCGATGACGAACTTTATCGAATTCCGTGGCATTTGTTTTCTTGCGCCGAAGACAAAACTGAAGGGCTTGATATTGCAGAAGCTGATTCCGTGCGAGAAATATTCGGATTGCGACGGTCGCAAAAGGACGTTGCCACCAACGGTGCAAATGTTCTCCTGGTCGGCGGAGTTGATTTTGACTCTGACGGCACCGGCAAGAAAGTGGAGACCGCGGCGCTGATTGATACTACTGCAACCAAACGAGCAGTGGTGACGACACCTGCGCCAAAGAGTGGGAAAGCTGCGCCGGAACAACCTTCGGGACTGCACATGGCATTCTTGCCCGGTACTCTTGGTGAGATTGCCGCCATTGAGACTCTGGCGAAAAGCAGTGGGCTTCCCGTGGCAAAAATTACTGGAGCCAGTGCTACTGAAGAAGCGGTCGTGGAGCAGCTCGCATCTTCTGCTTATGTTCATCTTGCAACTCACGGAATATTCCTTAATGACGTCGCTATCAACCGTGTATTTGGCAAGACCAATACACGGTCCGTTGAAATTCGGGCTAGCCGACAATGGTCCGATTACAGCATGAAACGCAACCCGCTTGTCACATCTGTAATCGCATTGGCAGGAGCGAATAACGAAAGCTCTGCCGGGGGGCTTAACGGAATTCTATCTGCAGAGGAAGTCGTCGGCCTAAACCTGCGCCAATGCAAGCTGATCACCTTATCCGCGTGCGAGACTGGCATCGGCAGGCACGTAACCGGGCAGGGCGTAATGGGGTTACGCGCCTCATTCATAGCCGCAGGCGCGCAATCTCTACTAATTTCCTTGTGGAAGGTCCCGGACGAACCGACAGTGCAGTTAATGCGCGATTTCTACGAGAATCTCTGGGTTAAGAAAATGACCAAGTTGCACGCACTAAAACAAGCGCAACTGGATGCCCAGAAAAAGATCTACGGACGCCGGCCGGTCAATTGGGCAGCGTGGGTTCTGGTCGGCGAATAAATTACTGAACATAGGCCATCATCGGCCGATGTCCAGTAATTTACCAACTCAGTTGATCCACTTGCGAAACCGCAGGTAATATGCGCACACACATGTCCCCATCTAGACGCTGACGCATTCAACGAAACAACAGTCTCCATCAGCATTCCAGCTGGCGTTCACGGTGCTGCGGCGGTAATCTTACCCGGCTAGCTCTTTGATATTTCTCACTATTCCGTCAGCGTCCCCACCAACAACTCGGCGAAGTTCGCGTCCACTGCTATCAGTAAAAATAAAAGTAGGATAT
Source organism: Candidatus Obscuribacterales bacterium (assembly GCA_021732565.1). GTDB lineage: Bacteria > Cyanobacteriota > Vampirovibrionia > Obscuribacterales > Obscuribacteraceae > JAKFUT01. The sequence goes on along the minus strand of JAKFUT010000330.1, from coordinate 18,034 downwards.
CCCCCGACGCCAAATTTCTGCGCCTGCGACTGTCCATCACCTTCGGCATTCAAGCGCTGAAAATCAGCCTTGCCTCTATTCTCACCACTAATTCGTTCCCACACGGGGAGAAACTTTTTACAAGGCCCTCACCAGTCCGTGTAGAATTCGATTACCTTCAGTCGTCCGCTAACTCTCACAGCACCACCGCCGCCAGTGCTTCCACCGCCACGGAAGGAGCTGGTGGGACCAGCTCCACTGATTTTCTGCGACTGATATTTACCCAGCTGCGAAAGCGCCTGGCCACAACTTGCTCTTAACGCGGGGTCGCGAGAAGTAGCAGACACCCATTCATATTGGGACTTCGCCATCGAAAACTGATTCGTTTGCTGGTAACACAAACCCATGTAGTAATGAGTAAGAATGTCGTTTGGCACTGCTCTGGCGACCAGCGCGAACTTAGACAGAGCTACCGAATATTGCCTGGAATTATACGACTTGACGGCGTCATCGAATCCGGGAGGAGCTGCAAATGCGGGGGACACGAATGAGCACGCCGCAGACACCACAATTCCTGTTAAAAGTCTCTTCATCGCTGTCAAAGTCTCCTGCCACCACAACTAATCCACTGGCTCTTACACTAGGAAAAGCCAGTGCGGGCTCCCAAAAGTCGATATTCTGACCATGTTAGCACCTCTATGGTGTAATGGCGCCAGCTGTGCTCAATCAATTCTATCGACACGTTTGAATTCAAAGCGACGCCTACGTGATTAGACCGATATGCCAGTCATGACGGGAGGAAATGCTATTATGATTTCAGAAGCCTCATAACATAGTGCGTCAACAAGTCTTCGGGCAGATGGCAAAGAACATATGGTTGAGTGATGCACAGGATCTTTCAAATATCACCGCGCTGAAGTTGCTACATCGCCGTCAGAGCAACTCAAATCTACGGTGAATGAATCAGAAAGGAAGTACCCGTCAACTTAGAATTTATCACGTTTTGCGATTTACCAAATCATGAGTGAGCTCGATCTCCAAAAACTAAACGCAATATGGTCATTCCTGGCTAGTGAGACCAATAGCACGTTCATACCTGCGAAGCCAGGCAAATGGATGGCCAGATCAACTGATGCTGCGATAATTATGAAATATAGGGAACAGAATCTAACTGTTGCAACAGAGCAGCGTTCGAACGGACATTTCCAGACAGTGTACCACTATCGATATTGCGCGCCCACTGATCGCCGCAGCCACGCAGTCCATTCGTCGCTAGCACTCCCTCCCGCGATCACATGCTCAGCAGAATTACCAGCGATGCATGAACTCTTCGAAAACGAAAAATTCCAACAGATTCTCTCAACGGTGGGGCATTTCTACCAACTAGATTTTGCGTATGAACCGGTTGGTCGCACGGGGCAGATTACACTCAAGAAAACCGCAATGATAACAAGTCTAGACGGGCTGCGACGAGACATCGCATTCATCAAGAGCACTGTCGACATTTTGCTAACACTGGGCTTAGCACTTCCCGGGAAACCACCGGAGAGGTCCAGAGGGAAGAGAGTCAGCTCATTGCATTTTTCGAATCTTGAGCCCCTCTTGATTGTTGGAGAGCATGTGCTTTACGTAAAGCCGGTTGCTACCTCAGCGGAAAAGATCTTACAACTTTGGTCGAAATACGCATTCATTAGCCTTCTTCGGTTTGGAATGATCGGATACCTTGGATGGTTCTCAATCATGGCCAGCAGCCGCGCAGACAGCGGAGTAATGCTCATTGTCTATGTGGTACTGGCAGTTTGTACAGGAAGTCTCCTGACTGGCATCCCCCGGGTCGAAAACTTTGCTTCCAGCACATTTTATATTCTGACCAACCGGAGAATAATTCGATTCAACGCACTCAACAGTGTTCTTGAGGACATAATCACACGAGATTTAGACTTGGTCAACATCGGTAATCAAAGCGCCTCCTTTCAGGCAAAAAATGGAAAGAAGTTGTCTTTCGTGGGAATAGAAAACCCCGGACATCTATTTGCAGCAATCAAGCAAGCACTGCATCATAGCTCAAATGAAACAGTTCGAATAGAGAAATCCTTCGAAAAGTCACTCAACAAACTTGGTGACGGCTCAGCTCGATTGAGTCGCAACGAACCCGAGCAATGAAACCGCGATGGCGCCAGTCGAAGACTGGTCGGCGGAAAGCTGATATCGGTTAAACGAAATCTCTCCCGAGGAGCGCACGATGTTGAACGCCAGTCGTTGCACTTGTATGGAATTTGAGCATCACTCAAGTCGAGCTTCAGGTCCTACTGCCGATTCCCGTGCGGGTTGCTTCAGCATAGGATGAACGAATCTCAAAACCAGCGCGAGACCTATGATCCCATCATCAATCATTAGCCTGAGTGGCACTGGCCAACACTGAGGCGCGAGACGATACCAGAGAAAACTTTCCAGAACAGACCAGCACGCTGAGCACCGCCCCCATACACGCAACAATGATCATGGTGCCGGATAATCCAACGCAAGTAACCAGCTGCCCCGCAAGCACCGCTCCTACCAATTCCAACAATGCCACCATGGTTATTCTAATCCCCATCAGCCGGCCAAAGATCCAATCGGGAGCTGTCACCTGTATCGTATTAATGCACGCATTTATATTCGCCGATTGCAGAAATGACATGATGAACGTGCACGCCACACCAACTAACAGATTCGGCGAAAGCGAAAACATTACCAGAGCGGCAGGAATCATCAGAAGTGAGATTGACGCAAGATTGCTCAAGTCTTCTCTGCGTCGAAAGCCACCACAGAAGAATGCAGCTCCCGCGTATCCTATTGCCAGCGCAGCAGACAACAATCCGGTGGCACCGGCACCACCATGAAATATCTCGGAGGCAAAGGCGGGTACAAAACTCGTGTACCGCAAGCAAAAAAGCACCAGAATCATAGTTTGAAGAAACGTGATCAATATCGGCTTAGATGAACCAATATATTCCAAGCAGTATTTGATACCGAGTCCACGCCCCTGTGCTGCGGGTATGGCGGCAGAAACCACGGTCTCGGACGGTGCAGCCACATCAGCAATTTTCCGGCATTCTCGCTCTGCATCCAATGATCTGGCAGAATCAATCTTTGCGAGCAAGACCACTGCCACCAAATACGAAAACATATTAAGAGCAAAGCAAGCACGTTCTCCCCATTCGCCGCCACTTTCAATAATAAAACCAGCCATCAATTGACCTAAGGCAAGCGTCGTTGCGCAAGTGGCAGAGTACAGTCCGCGAGCACTTACCAGGCAATCGGATGGTACGATTCTCCCCGTAAAAGCATGTCGAGCGGGATACTCCAGTGCCATGAATGATCCGTAGAGAAATGCCAGTCCGAGGATCATCCATTGACTCAACCCCACCACAAATGTTCCGCCCAAAATAGATGCGGCAACAAAAGCACCGGTGAATTGCAACGCGATAAGAACTAACTTTCTTCGCTTTCCATCAGCCAGGCATCCGCCGGCGAAACTAAGAAGGACTTGCGGAAGAACAATCGATGCAGCAAATAAACTGAGCGCTATCGCAGAATGTGTGATGCGATAAACCAACCATCCAAGAGCAACATTTTGCATCCCGGTTCCCAGCGCTGAGGCTGCTTGCCCCATCAGATATAAACGAAAGTTCTTTGAGTCCAGCGCCTCCAAACATTTTGAAAGCCTGCTTGAACGATCCTTTTCGTCGCACTCCGCCAATGAAGCAGTCAATTTCGATCCCCCTATTACTAGGCTTCCCGAAAAACAGACATTCAAAACTCGACACCGGTCGTCTGCAGAAGACACTTCATGCTTGCCGGCACTCAAGAGAATTTTGGCGAGCAAACCCATCGCAAGTACCTCGACATTTCCTGCGATTCCACCATCCCCATTGACGTATCGATGAATTACCAGGCAAGCGATCCCAGGCCAGGTCTAGCTCCTAGTTCTCTGAGCGCTCAATACATCTTGCCTGAAAATGACTGGTTCTCAGGTTCACACACGGCTCAAAGCAAGCAACGCCTCGGATCGAGCGTGAATAACCTCACCGCGTAAGTACTGAAAACTTCGAATACTTTGCCCAAAGAGAAGTCAAGCAGGGAAACATTCCTGCTACTTGTGGATATAATTCAGATGCTTGAGTAGTTATACCCGGGCGGTTTCTCCGTGACGGGAAGGTATGTGGCGTGTCAGACGAACCGCGAAATCGAAGAGACCGAGGCCCGTGGGTACGTGCATATATCGGACTGGGCTCCAACGAGGGCGATCGGCTGGGCTACATTCAGCAGGCAATGCAACTGTTGAAAGATGCACCGGGAATAGAAGTTGTTGAGTGCTCCAGCCTCTATGAGACAGAGCCAGTGGGTAACGAATATGTGGAATGGTTTGTCAATGCCGTTGCCGCGATTGAAACCTCTATGCAACCACGAGAATTGTTGTCTGTCTGCAAAGACATCGAGAAGCGGCTTTCTCGCCTTGCTGGCGTCGATGGTCCAGACGTCTTACACGAGGGACCAGACGGAGTGACCAAGTCTAGAATCATAGACTTGGACATATTATTCTATGGCGAACAACCTGTTCAGACTTCTCAAATCGTCGTACCTCATCCGCAACTGACTCGTCGAGCGTATGCGCTTGTGCCCTTGTTGGAAATTGCGCCGAACGTAAAACATCCTGTTTTGGGCAAGACCGTTTCTGAAATTCACGAGGAACTCGATGCTCCCGAACAGGTTTTTCTGTATGGTACTCGAAACCCGTGTCCCGATTTTTAGGAAAGGCAGGAACCGTGAATCCCGAAAAAATCATTACTCTCACCACCGACTTTGGCTACGAAGATGGTTACGTAGGCGTGGTGAAAGGGGTGATTTTGCGAATCTGCCCTGAGGCTCGAACTGTTGATCTCAGCCATGAAATTCAGCCGTGGAATATCTCGGCCGCTTCATGGATCGTATCAAACGCTTTTTCGTACTTTCCTAAAGGAACGGTTCACGTTGCAGTAGTTGATCCCGGTGTAGGAACGCGCAGAAGATTCTTGATGCTTGAGGCTTTGGGTTATTACTTTGTCGGACCGGACAATGGAATTTTTTCAGGAATAACTTCACTGGCTCATGGAGAAGTGCGCGCATACGAATTGACGCAGTCGGAGTATTGGCTACCTGAATTGTCGAGCAGCTTTCACGCCCGGGATGTTTTTGGACCAGTGGCTGCCCATTTCACAGCCGGAGTGCCAGTAGAAAAATTAGGAACAGAAGTTTCGCTGGAATCCCTGGTCCATTTGCCTGTTCGCGAACCGAAGACAAAAGAAGGTCGACTGGAAGGTTCCGTGGTTTATGTGGACAGGTTCGGCAACTTGATCACGAACATAAAGCGAGATCTAGTAAAAGTAGCTTCACTATGTCAGGTTGGAAAACGCTCCATCGGTCGCATTGGTCAGACTTATGCTTCAGCAGAACAAGGTGCACCCGTAGCATTCGTTGGCAGTCACGGATTTTTGGAGATTGCTGTAAGCCAGGGAAGAGCTGACGAAAAGCTTGATGCAGGGGTGAACACACCTGTAATTCTGTTTCAATCAACCAACAACTAATAGAACAAGCTCCAAACAAAATTAGCTGCATTTGATATGCGGGGAAAGTGGCCAACTGCGACTCATTTGAGTTAGAGTTGTTTTCCAGCCCAGCTATTAGTTCCTTCACCTGGTGGTTTGCCGACGTTTAGATTGGAGAGCTGGCGAATAAATTCGTCCACACCATCGCAAAAACCAGACATTAGACCAAGTTGCTTTCCTCTTTCGTTTACAACTACCAGAGTGGGGACTCCGCGGCCACCTTTAAATCTTGGTCGCATGAGAATTCCCATCTCGGAACTTGAGTGAAGACGAATACAAACGAAATTCCTGGCCAAGTATTCTCTAACTTTAGGTTCTTGTAGCAGACCATCCAGGTCTACGCAAGCCCCGCACCGCTCTGGTGCAGTAAACAAAATCAACGCATGCTTGTTTTCTGTTCTTGCCTTTCTGAGCGCCGGAAAGTAATCATCTGTCCAGGAAGCAACAGGTGGCCGAGCAGACGAAGCGGACTTGCGCTTGCCCGGTTCTGAGGCTAAGGCTGCAAGGTTCTGTGCCAACAAACTCAGTCCAATAACAAAAGCCATTCCTGCTCTGAATCTAATCATCTCGAAAAAAACCGGAATACAAGTCCACTTACGCAAAAATAGCCCTGCACACTGAGTCGGTATCTTCTAGCGATTCGAACAAATAATCGGGACTCAGTGCAATGAGTTCATCCCTACTGGTGCGCCCTGTGCATGTAACTACCGAAGTGACGCCATAGCCCTTCGCACATAGGACATCGTTAACGGCATCACCGATCACTACAATGTCCTCGCGAGAAAAATCCACTCCTTCAAAAGTTTTATGCGCTCTTTTGTGAGCGATTTCGGGCAGCTTCAACCGATCCGCTGCGTCAGATCCAAAAGCTCCGCAGGGGAAATGTCTATTCAGATCGAAGGGCCTCAATTTAAGGCGTGCTCCACTTTCGATGTTGCCCGTCAGCAAAGCTAATCGGCAACGCTCATCTTTGGACAAGGCATCAATCAATGCGCTCACTCCTCGATGCAGCCTGTAGCTACTTGCCCTGGCAATTTCGTGCTCAAGCACTGAGAGATATTCATTAAAGACGGAAGGCAGCTGCTGTTCAATGAATACATCCTCATACCCGAGTGCGCCAAGCAGTTCAAAACAGATTTGCGGATCGGTTTTGCCAGAAAAATTGTGCCCTGCAGCATCGATGTCTCGCCCCAGAACAGTGGTCAATGCCGCCTGCATGGCACGGCGTCCTACACCATCTGAGTGAAGGATAGTTTCATCAATATCGAAAAGAACCAGTTTTGGCATTACTCACTCACCATTTATTGCCTAATCTCGCTGTACGGCCTGACTTAACCATCTACCGAAAAATGCAGAATGACCGCCACGTCATCAGTATAGGACAGCGCAGACCGGTTCTGCTCCTGCTAAACCAAGTTATAAAAATATCCGGAAAGACCTGATACTAAATCAGACAAAGTCAGCGCATGCCTTGGTCCGTTGTATAGCGTCCCTTTCGACCAAGCACCAGTTGAACTGCTGCAGCAGCTTTCAGAACCCGCATATACCATGGGAACTGCTCCTATCCCTAAGGGCAGGCTGTTCACAATATTTCCGCCCGAGCTCACCTGCAGATTTCCAGCACTGACGATGGTTCCTCCATGGACAAAATCTTTGACATTTTCCAAGGTCTAACTTTCAGCTGAAAGTTGAGGAAGCAGTGTTTTCAAAACTTCTAAAGCCCTGTTTAGCTGAAGATCTTGCCTCGGCGACGACGGCCAGGTGCTAGTTCTAGTCCGAGCCCACCATGGCCCCCGACCTTCCCGGGAGATTCTGTCACAATTGCATCACTTTCATCCTCCAGGATTGGGAATATCAAGGACTCGGGGCGATAGTTGAGGGTTTCTCATGGTGGATACAAAAGAGGCAATAGAACCGGACACACGGACAGAGCAGCAGAAAGAGCAATTGGACGCACAGGAACGGCTCTCAATCGGTTTGTCAAAGGACCTTGCAACTGAGCTTCCGTCTGGACAAATTGAGCCACAGAGAGTGGCCTTTAAAGAAACCGTGGACACGAGTGGACTTTCTTCAATAGCGTCCAGCGATGGTCGAACTTTGATCAAGACCGACGACGGTAGCTGGACTATGAGCTATCGCGCAGGCGGTCAGGACAAATCAGTTTCTGTCAGCAACGTCGACCTGAAAGACGGCGCGCTCGCCTACGACATCCAAAGTAACGGTAAATCCGTGAGAGTGACCGAGCTAGCCAACGGCACAAGAATAGTCGTCCCGACGAAAGGCGAAGAGATAAACGCTCCGAAAGACCTCCATATGCTCGGCGGCGATGACAAAGACCTCCGGACAAGAGTTCCCGGCGCAGCTGATGACAAAATATTCGGCAAAAGAACCCTCGATCAAAAGACCGACGAAGATGACAAAATATTCGGCAAAAGAACCCTCGATCAAAAAACTGGCGACGATGACAAAATATTCGGCAAAAGAATCCTCGATCAAAAAATCGACGATGATGACAAAATATTCGGCAAAGGAACCTTCGATCAAAAAACTGGCAAGGATGACGACAAAGTATTCGGCACCAGAACTCTCGATCACAAGATCTATCGAGACGAAGACTCATTCGGATTGGATAAAAGAAATCTCAAAGACAGATCTATCGAAGACATCATAAAAGGTGGACCAAAATTTCTTGAGGAGCCCGTACAAGAGAAGACTCTGCCAGACGGCACACACGAGATCAAAATTCGCAATGCAGACGGGGAAGCCTTTCGCGTCTTAACTGATGCCCGCAGGCAACCGGTCCTGGTCGAAACACCCACCGGAAACTATCGTCGCGACGGCGAGAAGTGGACCTATGAGCCAGGCAAAGGATCCGCTGAGGGACCACGAACCTTCAAAGGTTCTGTTCAAGTAGCACCAGATGGGCAAATTTCAATAAAGATGCCTGATGGCAAAATCACTTACGGAATTGACGGAGCGAAAACAATCGAAGCCAAAGATGGTAGTCGAACCATCGAAAAGCAAGTGGCAGATCCACGAGAGATCAGAGCAGTGGACGCACTGCAAACCACACCGCTGAAAGAGAGCTGCAAATATGGACAAGAAGGCGATCTACAGCGTCGTACATTGAAGGACGGAAACGGCCAAGTGGTTCTTCGAACAGACGTAGAGAAACAAGACAATGGCGGTCGCAAAGAACATACGGTGAGTTTTGATACCTCTGGAAAACGTTCAGTTTCAGACACGCACTACGACTCCGATGGAATAAAAACCAAATCGGTGGATTTAGCTGCCGATGGTAAGACGCCGCTGAAAGAAACGCAGTACGATGAGAGTGGAAAAGTAACGCGACAGATCGAATATCAGGGCGACGGAAAGACGCTTCGCAGCGAAATCACATTCGGACCGACGGGATCGGAGAAAGTCGAATTCGCTGCCGACGGCAAAACAAAAGCCGCCATCACAGTTATCGACGAAGCTGGTAAATGCACAAAGAAGCAAGAATTCTCCAGCGATAAACCAGGTGAAGAAAAACTGACCCGAGAACGAATTCTAGTCGGGGAGGTCGAGCATGACATCAAGTACGGCGCCGATGGCAAGAGAGTTTCAGAAAGTCGATATTACACACAGTCGATTGGAGCAATGAAGTTAGATCTACTAGGTGGACTGACCATGAACGAAATGGATCGTGGAATACCGTTCTCAACTACCGAATTTCAAAAGGACGGAGTTACGAAAAAACGAGAAGTCGACCGCTCACCATCGGCGGGTCTCTTCAATTCCAAGACTGTCACTGAATTCAACGAAAAGGGTGAGCCAACCAGCAAAGTACAAACTGAAACCCGCCCACAATGGGGGGGCACCATCAAAACAGAACGCCAGCTAGATCTGAAGACGGGAGTTCCTCTAAAGGGAGTTTCGTACTACGAACGTGAAGGCATTTCCACCAGGACCGGTGAGGAGACATTTTACGAAAACGGCAAGACGAAGTCCGTTTGTGCATATGATACTTCCGGCAAAATAAAAATGGCGGAAGCTCATTTTGATCCAGAAGGACACAAGCTGTCGCAGACAAGCTTCAGGAGTGATGGCAAAACTCCTCTTATCAGGCAGTACTACGACAAGAACGGAACTGAGACTGCAATCGAAGGCTTTGACGAGCAGGGGAATTCCACCGGCGCTATTGACTGCAAGACAAAGAAAGAGTTCCCCATACCAAAGACCTATGACCACGATAGATTCTCGGTAGCCTACAATCCAGATCTCCAGCGTATGACTTTAATTGATGGTGACGGATCCATAAAACGAAGCATCGACACCAACGGAAAAGAGTACATCCATCGATTGGGAAAAGAGTATCCCGACGAAAAGATTCACCCGCTGAAAGAAATGTACAATCCGAAGCTGCCTTATGAAGATGAATCCGGCAAGCGGAATGAAGGAGGAGAAGCGCTTCATCAGCGTGCGGAAGAACTCTTGAAGGAAGCCGCAGGTCCGGGAGGAGAAATAGACTTTCCCGCCCACGGTAAAATGCTTTCCAAAATTTCTGAAATGGCCGACCTCACAGAAGCAGAGAAACTCTATGTTTACGAAAGGATATTAGCCGGCGAAGCAGAAGGAAGAGATCCACATTCCAAACCGACTGAAGGAGCCTTACGCGTACCTGGTGAAGGACGTTATCGGCTAGTGAATCGCGGAAATCAGACACCGCTTTCAGGAAAGGGCGACTTCGTGCGTCACGTGGCTATTAGCCCGACAAATGATGGATACCACGGATCATTAGTGTATGGCGGAGGCACCACCAAAGAACAGGCACTGCGCGGCTTTCAAGACGGCGAGGATGGCATCGAAGCGCATGAGCGAATCAAACAAGGTCTGAAAATACTCATGCCAATCGCCAAAGCCGTTCACCCGGAACTCAATCTGATTCCACAAATCCGCGAATCAGACTTCGGATGGAAGGCCCCGCAGGATCATTACGACTCAGGCGACGCCGCACAATCAAAGGCTCAAATTGATGCGATTCGTTCGTTTCAAGACGGCGGGTTTGCCGGCTACGCAAACAAATGGAACGACAACTTTGTCCAGCCGGACCTTCGCAAGAAACGGTAGGGATGCAAAGCCGGCACCGGCTCGTCAACCTACCAACTAGAATTCATAAACGACAAAGACACAACCATTTGGAAAGGTCGGGTAAACAGAGAAAAACCAGATTGATCTTCTGCACAATGAGCGCTTGCGATTTCACCGTGGAATAAAAACTGTGAAAGGATTATCAAATGTCTGATTTTGGTCCTGGAACAGTTATTGAGGAGCGATACGTTCTGCTTGCGCCAATTGGCGAGGGTGGAATGGGAACGGTGTTTACCGCCCGCGAAATCGGACTCGAGCGGGTGGTAGCGATTAAATTTTTGCTGAATAGCAAGCTCGACAACACAAATAGCAGGGCACGATTCCAGCGAGAGGCAAAAATACTGTCACACGTTGCCCACCCGAATATAGTCGTTTTTTACCGATTCGGGATGCATCTGGAACAAGTCCCTTCTATGGCAATGGAGCATGTCGAGGGATCAAGCCTGAGCAGCCTCATCTACGAATCAGGACGCCTCTCGGTGGAGCGCAGCTTGCACATAGCGATACAGATTTGTGAAGCTCTCGAGGCAGCCCACAAGCGTGGCATTTTGCACCGCGACCTGAAGCCGAGTAATGTAATGCTAACCCCGAGCGATGATAGCCTCGATCGCGTAAAGCTTCTGGACTTCGGGCTCGCCAGACCAATGACCTCTGCAGAAGATATCTGCCAGACCAGGCGGCCGCCGCTGGGGCCGCAACAGTTGACTCAAACTGGCTTTCTGGTTGGGACCGTGTCATATATGAGTCCTGAACAATGCAAAGGGAAAGAACTGGATGCTCGCTCTGATGTATACGCCCTTGGTTGCCTATTCCATGAACTGCTGACCGGCGACCCGCCGTTTTTGGCAGACACCCCCGTCGCGCTAGTCTTCAAGCACATTCATGAAGATGTGGCACCATTACCTTCTATTGGAGGCGTACGGTTTCCTGAGGGTACCGAATCGCTTGTTTTGAAAGCACTTTCTAAGCGCCCGGAACATCGGTATCAGTCAATCCTCGAGATGAAAGAAGATTTCATTCGAATTCGCGATGGAGTCGGAATTGATATAACCGTTGTCCATGCTCGTTGCAAAAAACGTGCCGGCAATAAGAATGCAGTCACAGGCGTTCTGGCGATCAGTTTGGCAACCCTTGCTGTTGTTGTCGGATACAGAACTCGTCAAGAATCGGTAGATGGTGTCGTACAAAAGAGGGAGTCGCACCATCACAGACACCGTTCATTAGATGGCATTTTGCGCGAAGCGACGATGCTGCTTTCAAGCACGAGTCCAAATCAAGTGGCCGAAGCAGATAAGCTGACCGACGACGTAATTTATCAGCTGCACGACAAAGTGCCTCCTAATGCAGCGCTCTTTCAGGCGTACTTTGTAAAAGCACAAGCGCTCGTGGCCATGACTACAATCCAAGCGTCCGGGCAGCCACTGTCCGAAGCCAAGGAACCGTGCATGCATGCAATAGAGTATGCAGCCGCACCAGACGGAGGGTTGTACCGAGCTGCGTGCCTCGTCTACCAGACACTGGGCGACATTTCTCTGGCGACTTCCGACAAATCATCATATCAGCGAGCAAAAGGGTATTTCGAACAGGCCCTTGAGACTCTTGAGAAAGGAAACCAGGATGACTGGGGATTGATTGATCACGTCTCTGGATATTACGTCAACCCCGACATAGATTTAACATTGAAAGAGCGCATCGAGTGGAATTCATATAAACTTGCCCCCAATCAAAACGCAATACCACGCCTGCAAGATATACTGCAAGGGTGCCTCAAACGGCACGATGAGGCTGTCGGTGCCACTGCGCTACAAACCGTTGGCGATATCGCACGGATTTATGACAGCCAACACAATTTGGAAAAACGAGACAAGCTGATTCTGTGGCTAGAGCGCCACCTTGAGCAACACGGTTGTGAGAGCGAACAAGGAGAACTCGCCGAACGCTGCACGATGGTAGATCTGTGCATGTCATTTGGACTTCGAACAAACGCTATACGAGTATCTCATTCGGCAGTGGAATGTTTCGTGAGCCAGAGAACCGTTCCCAACTCCAACTGGTTGCTCACAAGCCTCCATTCCGTTCGGCTCGGCTCCACACCCGACCAAACGAAGGAAATTGATAAATTGGAAGCGCGAATCAATGAATACGAGTCTAGAGCAAAACTTCGTCTCTAAGCTAGAACCCCTATTTCCTCACTAGCCACTACGTGCACCGGACCTTCATCGGCCCATACGCAAACGCGATTTCGTCCACCGCGTTTGGCTACATAAAGTGCCTTATCAGCTTTATCAATTACTTCTGCAACGCTATCAGCATGGGTAGGAAAGACTGCCGCTCCAATCGAAGTAGATATGTGCCCAAGCCCGGGAATGACGTTTCGGTGAATATTGACACGCAGTCGTTCTGCTATGAGCAAAGCCTCTTCAATCGGCGTGTCGGGCAAGATTACGCCAAACTCTTCTCCACCATAACGAGCAGCCGTGTCACCCGATCTCAACATATTTTTCAAAGTTGTAGCTACCTGGCGAATTGCGGCATCTCCAATGGGATGCCCCATCGTGTCGTTAATCTGCTTGAGCTTATCGAGATCCAGCATCAGTAGCGAACACGGAGTGCCTTTTCGTTGAGCCCGATTCAATTCTTCGGAAAGTCGATTTTTGAAGTAAATGTGATTAAACAGACCGGTTAATCCATCCGTAATAGCCTGTTGTCTCACCTGCGCAAACAATTCAGAGTGCGATATTGCCACCGCCAACTGATCGGCAATGGCGGTTAACAGTCTCATCTCTCCCGACTGCCACTCGCGCAGCGCTCTGCACTGGTGAACCATGAGAATACCTAGCAAACGATCATGATGGAGCAACGGGGCAACCATAACGGATTTCGTTCCGACCCGTCTCAAGAAATCCTTGTAGCCGTGAGCTCGTGAGTCAATCGCGACATCATAGAGCACGGAGATCGGTATCTCGAGCGGCTGCGTGTGAGGAGTCATGAAGTCTTTCAATCGAGCCAGATCTAAACCGAGAACGGTGTTCAGATCAGCGCCTCCCGGTTCAGCGGGGTCGAAATTCAACCCGTAAAGATTCACCCCGCGCAAGTCGGGCAGACCGTCACTGTGAAATTCGTGCGTCACTACCAGCGGTGCCTCATGCTTAGGCTGCGCAATTTGGCAATAATCTACACCAAAGGCACGTCCCAGTTCCGCGGTAACCGTGGTGAGAATAGTATCTGTATCTAAAGAAGAACGAATTGATCGCACGATATTGTTGATGAGAAATTCTTGCTCTGCCAGGCGCTTTGTTCGAGTGAATAAATTTGCGTGTTCCATAGCTAGCGCTACATGTCCAGCAACATCTTCCACAAGCTCCAGCTCAAGATCCAGCCAAACACGCCGTACGTCACACTGGTGGACCAGAATCATACCGACGGCTTGATCTTGATACACTATGGGGCAAGCAACTAGAGACTTTATAGAATGCCAATCTTCGGGAGAACCATCCCCCTTTTCAAATAGCGGTGTGAATGTGGTGTCATCCATCACATCGAGCGACAGAATGGCCTTTTGCTCCAATATCGTTTTCAGCATGCTATTTTCGGTGATCATGACAGAACGGTTCTTTAGCGCGCCACCTGCTCTCTCCGGGTCCCACCAGACATAATTGAATTCCAGTTCCCGACCGACACAATTGCCCACGCTGCGATTACCGAGCAGGGCAAGGCAGCAACGACTGGCTGCCATCGCCTGACCGAGCTCAAGCACAGTGGTATAGAGAATTTGATCGAGATCAAGCGACTGCCGTATCGATTCGGAAATTTTCTCAACCATGCATTTGTGCTCGGCGTTGAGTTCAAGATTGATGGCCATCTGGTTAAAAGCTCGTGCCAGAAGTCCTAGCTCACCGCCCTGGCGAGTATTCACCCTCTTGGTCAAGTCTCCACGGCCGATTGCAACGGCTTCTCTAACCAGCTCATTGATAGGATCATTAAAATACTGAGTTACACGCCATGCGAGCAACAGCGACATACCAGCGGCAACCACCGCAGACATCAACATGATCAGTAAACGGTCGGATGCAGAACCATATATGGTGGCGGTGGGAATACCTACTATGACAAGCCAGCGAGTTTCGGGCATTCGATCGAATGCATAGGTTCGCGCAGTGGGATCGGCAATTCCGACAACATCTAACAACCCCTTCTCGCCACGGACGGAAGCTTGTACTGTTCGTGCTTTGGAAAAATCTTTGCCCAACCAGCGATCATTGTCCAGGGTTCGCGCCAGCAATCGCTTATCATTGTCCACCACGGCTATAACAGCACCTTCAGACTCGCCCAGTCCGGTAAACAATCGCAATATGGCGTGAGCATCAACAGATGCCACTAGAACAGCCTTAACCTGCCCCTGGCTAAAAACCGGCGCAGCTACCATTACAGACTGACGCCCTGTTATGGGACAATCAAAGTAACCGGAGATAGCGGGTCTGCGGTTGGCAACAGCAGATTTGAAAAACTTCGTGTGTCGCAATGCCACTGAAGCAGCCGAACTCACAGGAACTGTAGTCGCAACGGGCAGGCCATTCAAATCGACAAGGGTCAGTGCGTTCCAATCTCCTCGAGTTCGAACGCTGGTTTTCATAATCATCTCGGTTATTTCGAGCACCGGATGTTGAATTTCGGGCAAAATTGCCAACGACTGCAACTCAAGCTTTTGGGCGTTGATCCATTGTGCAAGGCTTCGTATCGCCATTAGATCCTGGAACCGGGCAGACTGCCGAGCGGCCTGACAGAGTCCCTGATATTCCTTCCATATGATCAAACCGCACATGACCAACAAAGGAATTGCCACGGCTAAACAGACCAACAACAGTCGGCTGCGTATATTCAAATCCCTGAGACTGGGCCTGCGCACAGCTCTTGCTCCCTTCGATGCGGCTCCGCCCGGGCGGAAAACCTGATCACCAGTAGTATTCGCTCTTTGAGGCGCCTGGTCGCCTTGTCGCTTTAGCCGCTGGTTTCGCACCACAAGCGCTAAACCAGCTCGATGACATGATGCCTCTAGTGTTGCCGAAGACAGAATTATAATTCGTTTACCCCGGAAGCCAAGAGGAAAGATACGAAGGATCCAAACATTAGTAACCTTTAGTGATCGGCTCCTCTCCCACCCTGAACGAGGCGGCACGGAAATAGGCTGATGCTGTACGGGTCCAACTATTCGGTTAACATTACTTAGAGATGACGGGGCAAGCCATGATGGTCTCCTCACTCTGCCACTGCGCTGAACTTGAGCGCGTCCACACCTCGGCGTAGACCCGCTCAAGGCGACGGAGGAGCCGCAGGGAGCGCTTACAATTGAATTGAGAGTGCGCGATACTAATCACAGAGGAAGGGTAGTAACAAACGGTGAGTGACGGGCTGACACTAAAGAAATCGCTAACAGGACGCAGGCAAGCCGTATTCGGGGCGTCTGTGTTGCTGGCCGGATTTTCTATAGTAAATCTTCTTGTCATTCCGATGCTGATTACTCAACCAAACCCCCATTTGATATTCGGCACATCTCACCAGCAAGTATTTTTCTTTGACTTGTTTGGCTTTATTGGTGCCTGTTGGCTTCTTACATGGATTGCCGCATTGAATTCCTGGTCCGCCACTGCAAAATTCGGACAATGGTTGGGCATTGTATTTCTCTGCATCGATCAGGTTAATCTTATCGTTGCAGCCAAACTGATGATGAACGACCATGCTACAGCCGGGCTCTGGCTCGCACCGGTGCTTCTGCAACTTTATCTTCTTGGATCTTTCTTCGGTTTCTTTACTCTGCCGGGTCTCACGCGCGATGGCAATAGAACGCTCACAGGGCTGGGTACACTGGTCCTGCTTCTTCCATGGCTCATTGGTCGCAATCAGATTGTAAGTGGAACCGAATGCCTCACAGGGTTCTTTTCATAAGTACGGAAGCCTCTGTGGGGACATAGCCAAAGGAATTGGGGCTAATGTAATGCCTGGTCAATATCGTCTAGTCACTTTCGTTGCATGGATGCTTCTTACAGGACTGGTAGCCTGTTCGTACTACAACGCGCTGCTGGTATCAGCTTCTAACAAACGTATCTGTGAATTTCTACGTATTCAAAATTCTCTTCTCCTCAGGGTTTCCGATTCCAGACCCGATGGTGACCCTTGTAACACTATCGATTCTGCCCACGTAAACGAACTGCGAACTCTTGCACAGTCATCCGGGATCTCGGTACCCCCTTACGACGCCACTCGCTATGAAGACGGCTCAGAGAGCATTCGCAAGGCAAAGCAGCTTTGCAATCAGATTGGAAAGACTATAACGAGTCAGCAAGATACATTGTCCACCAACCTTTCAAGTACATCGCTCGCCTCAACGGGACTCTTTGCCTGCATTCTGCTTTGGCAACTCAGTTTGCTACAAAAGGCGCCGCGCGAGCTAGTCAAACAGTCCGCACTCACGAGCCCGACAGACGTGGCGGAAAACACCATTCAGCAGTTCAGCAAGGATATCGGTAATCTGCAAACCAGCGTCTTCAGATCCTTGAATATGAGTTTAAGCGGTCTTCGCTCCACGCTGATTCGATCTCCTGTGAGTATCGTACTCTTAAAGGATGACCTCTCTATCGCTTACGCAAATCAATCCATGCTCGATTTGACAGCAACATCGGCCAGCGAACTTATGGGAAAGAAATTCGATGACATCGTCAAACTTTTTGGCGTTTCAGAATTCGACCCCGCAACACTTCCACTACGAAATGTGGAAGCCGTTGTCGAAGCGAAAGATAGGCAGAAGATACCAGTAGAAGTCTCCATAAGCGGGTTTGAGTCAGCTCATCAAAAAAAATATGTAGTGAACATAGTTGATGTATCGCAGAGAACTAATTTGCTACGTGCCAGAAAAGATACCCTGACCGAGATCAGCCATGATTTGAAAACACCCTTGACCTCATTGAAGCTTATCTTGTCTATGATTGTGGAAGGCTACTACGGCCAATTGCCCGCCAGTGCCACCAATGCCTTGAACCGAGTGCTTCCAGAATTCGATCGACTGATCCGTTTGACAAAGAACATGTTATCGGCTGACGAGATTGACAACGGACGGCTAACACTGCACATAGAACCGGTCCGACCAATTGAACTGATCGATGCTGCTGTAACATCCATGGAGGGAACGGCAAGAAGCAAGAATCATCAAATCATAGTATCGGTGGATGAACCAGAATTGCAGTGTCTGATCGACCCGGGGAGAATAATGCAGGTACTGGTGAACTTGTTGTCCAATGCTA
>JAKFUT010000197.1 GCA_021732565.1 Candidatus Obscuribacterales bacterium | reverse complement strand
CTCAAGATGGGTAGAGCTATTACTGAAAGCCGGAAAAATGCGGCAATCGGGTAAGTATCTGTATTCACGGTACGTATCGAACGGGGTGCCGGCTGTAATAACGCCCTATCCACCGGCAGAGGTAAGACGTCGGGACCCGCCTCAGTGAACAGGAAAGTATTCCACCAGAGCGCTAACTCAAGGTCATTTCCGGGTTCCACAGGAATGAGCTTCGCTGACTCTGCCGAATTCGTTTCGGACTCAGTTGCGTCTGCCGGATATCCCTCGACTTCCGAAAGAGCCTTCCAGTCGATGGACAAATCAGGCGTTACCACTGATGAAAGTTTCTGACCAAGGGGCACGCTAACCAATGGATGTGAGGCGAGAATCCAACCCAGGGATGATGTAAGTTCGCGAAGCACGTAGTTCGGGTGCCTCGATAAAAGGTTAAAGGCCCGGGATAAAGATGGACATTCAAAATCTCGTCTTCGGAAAAGAAGACAGTCGCTACCCGCCTCCAATTCTCTGTGAAGAGAAGGATCTTCAGACAGCGCAAATAGCGACACGTAGATTACCCATGAAGCAAAATTATCCAGCCCGATATCGAAGTGAGTGGCTTGTCTTCCTGGATGTTGATAATTGCGATGACCCAATTCGTTCGAGGTCCACCCTCGCATTTCAGGTACAAATACGCCATCATAGTCAACGAGACGCAGCTGTCCATCCGGTTGCACAATTATGTTGCCGTGTTGTAAATCACCATGAGCTATGCCGGCAGCGTTTAAGTCGAGGCACATGCTCGCAAAATCCTTGCGCAGTCTCACCAGTAATGAAGGGTACTCGAGACATTGTTCTACGTAAACCTCAAGCGTGACTCCGTCCACCCAGTCCATCTTCAGGATGGGATACCAATGCCCGCGAATGAGAATTCCCTTCTCCTGAAATTCAAACGATACTGTGTACGGAAGATCGTCGGACATTATAAAACGTGAGATCTTCTCGTACCGTTCCCGCTGATCAGAAATGTTGTGCAAGAAACAGCGCACTGCATGGCGACGCTCACCGTTCTCCATCTTGTAGACACTGGCGAATGCTCCGCTCACCGGTCGCGGCAACCCCCATTGATCACTTTCAGCCACTGACTTTTGTAGTTCAGGATCAAAGAACGAACACTGCGGATTTTGAATAGCTTCGTTGTAGTCTTGTGGAGATGGCCAGGCCTTCAGCCGAGCTTGAGTAGTGACGCCATCTTCCTGTAGAGTCATACCTGTCTCAGTCTTCGTCTGCAGCGTCGAATTTCATCTTCGCAGCGACTTCGGCACAGCGAAACATATAAGCTTCTCCTAGTTCAAGATTTCCCTCGTTGCGGCTAAATTGCCCCCGAATTGAAAGCGCTACAAGAAGTAACCCAAGCACTTCGTTGGTGGGCGCCTTTGTTTCCATACGTTCGAGTCCCGGCAATATGAAGTCAATTAACTCCACTGCGTCCCTTGCGCGCCCCTGTTCGCTTCGAAGTCTGGAAAGCTGATAAGCGGCTTTGCAATAGATTAATCCCATTTCGTCGTGGGCGCTTTTCGCAATTTGATGGGCTCGTTCGAAGAGTTCTTCATGTCCGACGGGATCCTCAAAGCAAGCACACAGTTCATTTGATGCAATCGCCAGCCGGGTGATATCATTCAGCTGCTCCGCTATCTTTACTGCCTGCGTGAATAGCTTCTCGGCACCAGTGAAATCATCATTTTCGTTGCGAGCTTCGATTCCCTCAGCAATTATCTTCTCAAACAAGGTTACCTTTGATTTGTTGTCAGAACTCAACCCTGATTTATGATCAGTCATTCCAAATCCCCCGCAGTATACTCTTAGCCTATTTACTAGCACCGACCCGCTCAATACCACCTTGGTGACGATGCCTCATCACGAGGTCATTCGAACTGTTCCGCCAACCAATCGGTTTCGAGATAGAGTCAGCCGTGAGCGGTATCAAGCAGAGGCTCCCGCTCACAGAACAACTGGAAGTAGCACTTACGTCAATGCACCTTTGCCAAGGAGGGTAGTTTCGAGCCCCTGGCAATCTTTTGTTAGATATTCCTCGCGTCACATTGTGATTAATCAGGGCGCAGGATGGTGGGAAACTTTGTTTCCGGCGCATCAGTTGAGGTCCTTACGAAACCTGGTGACACTAGTCAACAATCTAGCACCCTCAGGATCCTTCTTCGCCAGTTCCTGTAGCAAAGTCATGGCACCAGACTGAAACGGAGCCACCGCAAGCGTAGCTTGGATAGTCGTCAATGCCTCTTTGTACCGCTTTTGTTCCATCTCCAGCTTCGCTTGTTCAAGGAGTACGGGAATGCCATCGCTACAAGTCGTCATCAGCTGGCTCCAACAGGCTGACGCTTCCGTAAAATTCCCTGATCGAAGTAGAATGCTTCCTAGTAATTGCTTACCTGCCGGAACCGCAGGAGCCAGCGAGACAAAATTTCTGGCAAGTTGTTCGGCTTCCTTCAGTCGCTCCAGTTTATAGTATGCCCAGGCTGCGTCCCATACAGCTTGTGGGTGGGTGGTCATAAATTCCTGACTTGCAAGAAATGGCGAAAGTATTTTCACGACCATTTCGGGGTTCTCGTCTGTAGACGGTGTTTGAGTTTGCAGTTCCAGCACCAAATGCGGTGCATACGTATGTGCTATGCGAGCCAGAACAGAGCTACTTTTCGGCTGCAACGCCAGCACTCGATTGAGATCTTCCCTCGCTCTAGCAGGATCGCCCTGCTCTAGAGAGTAATTCGCTCTTGTTTGCAACGTGGCTATGTCTGCAGCATCAAGCTCAAGCGCCTTGGCCCAATTACTGTAAGCTTGTTGCTTGTTGCCTTCCCGTGACTCGCTTATACCCAGCAATCTGTAGGCCTCGGCAATCGGCTTGGCCTTGAGCGCAGCACTGATCCAATACCTCGCACCGATAACATTCTCAAGCAATTGGGCCTGTCTTGCAATGCCACACATAGTTTTCGCATTTTGCTCGGCAGAATTGCTCAGCACAAGCATGGTGCTTAAATCACCGATACTCTTATTTACTATTAGCTTGTTTTGCTCAAACGAATTGCCATTTTCGTAAGTTTTTCCAACATCATATTCAAGTCGATTGGTATCGTCACTATTTGGTATAGCGTCTCCCACGAATTCCTTCATACCGTCCGGCGAAACAATTAGCCTGGCGATGAATTTTTCCGGTGTGTCAGTCTCAGCCGTCCTCAAATCGTTAATTATGATCTTACCGGCCATTTGAGAGCGCATTTTCTCCAGGTCGAATTTGATCGGCTTATCGCTGGCAAACGCCACGATGTTACCTTTGTCTACTCGCATGACTGCACAGTACGGAAAAACCTCGCCTAACGCCGATAAAACTCCGCGTATGTTTTGCCCGGGCACTTCTACAATTTGGCACCACAGTGCGAAAACACCGCCATCGTTAAGCCTGTTTTTGCAAAGCTGAAAGTACTCTTTTGTGAAGAGATTACACACACCGGCCTGCCAGGGATTAGAAGGCTCAGAGATAATAACGTCGAACATTTGAGCTGTAGCAAGCATGAAATTTCGTCCGTCATTTATTTCGACGCTTACTTTTGGATCTTTCTCCGGTACATGGTTTACGGCATTAAAATATGGCGATGCTTTTATCACCGCTGGTTCCAACTCAATTGCGGTAATCTTTCCGTCTACTAATTGTGCCGCAGTACCAATCGTCACGCCGGAGCCCCAACCAATCACAGCTATATCTTTCGGGTTGGGATGGGCCGCAATCGGCGCATAGGCCAGCAATATTTGCTGCGGCATATCGCCAGCTTCCGATGCGTCGACGTGTCCATTAGTTATCAGACTGTTCTGCTTTGTCTCGGTAGTTTGCAATACAGCCACAGTTGAAGAAGCCCCCTCCTCGTAAAAAACCAATTTCAGATGTGGTGCAAGCCATTCGTGCCATTTTTCCGGAGATGCGAATTTCGGCGTTATGGCCAGTCGCCTTCGCGCACTTTGTGCATACACAAGAACATCTTTGTACCAGATTTCAGATCGCATGAATAAACTGGCACAGACAACACACCCGCAAGCTAGCACTAACGCTTTCACCACCCCGGGAGTGCGAACGAAAAGAAGCATGACCATGCCGGTAAGAATGTTTATGACAGTTCCGGCGATCAAAGATTTTTCAACACCCATCACAGGAATTAGAGCGAATCCAGCAGCGAATGCACCGATGATCGCCCCCAGAGTATTAGCGGCATATAGCGATGACACAGACTTCCCCACCGCAGCAAGGTCTTTGACACAGCTCTTCACCGCTGCAGGAAAGACCGCACCGAGAAAAAACGTTAGTGGCATCATCATGCTTGCTGCAATGACAAATCGGGCAACCAATGCAGTATTCGGATCATTGGGAAAGGCGGCATTAAGCTGGAGATTCCATCCAGGAACGTAGTTGAAAAGATTCATCGAGAGAACGCTAGCGGCTCCCACGAGCATTTGAATAATCGCAAACCAGAGGATCGGCTCCTTCACTCTGTCAATGAAACGGGCACAAACAAGGCTTCCTAGAAAGATACCCAAAAGAAAACTGGTCAACATGAGAGTGAACGCATAGGTGCTCGATCCAATCACCATCAGAAGTGATCTCGTCCAGGCCACCTCGTAAATCATCGCAACTGCACCGGAAACAGCGAAACTAAATATGGTGGCACGCACTGCCGAACTCAATGAGCCATCACTCGCTGCAGGTATGGATGGACCAGATGCTTCATCCGAAGGACTGACCGATGTTTTAGCAGACTCAGGGTTGGCTTCAGAAGCATCAAAAGCCGGCGAATTCGGGGGTGGCTCCGCAGCGTTGAGAGCCGAACTCTTCGAGTCCAGCTGTTCCCAAAACCGTGACATCACAACAACAACTCCAACCAGCACAAAATTTATCATCGCTCCAATAAATGTTGTCTTGCTGAGTCCCGCGACTGGAAGCAGGTAGAGACCGGTGACCGCAGCTCCGCCAACTGCACCCAATGTATTTGCTGCATACAGTGTGCCGACTTTCTTGCCGACAAATGCGAGACTATCTGTAACAAATTTGGCAAGCAGGGGCAGTGTCGCGCCCATGCATGTAGTTGGCACTAAGAGAATGAATAGACCGGCAAGGAAGCGAATGATCGCAAACGGCAATGGCGCAACGTGAAACGTTTGCCAGATCAAGCGGTAAATTGGACCAGCAACGTCAAACAAATACGGAGTCAACAGAGCCCAGACTCCTATGACGCCTTCAAGAACGCCATACCACAGGAACGGTCGTTTTATACGATCTGCTCGGCGACCGATTAAGAAGGATCCGAGTGCCAATCCTCCCATGAACACAGCTAGCACAGTGGCTGTAGCGAACGTAGTTGACCCGAACACGAATACCATCATTCGTGTCCAAACTACCTGGTAAATAAGGCTGCTGAAACCAGACGCAACGAACAGCAGTAGTATTAGCCCAAATTTCAATCAGCCTCCTCACAAAGTGAATGCCAGTTAGCGGTAAAGTCGAAGAAATCGAAAGGACTTCGGCCATTCTTCGCGTGGCTTAAATACAAGAGCTACTTCCTGTCCTTCCAGAGCAGACTCGGTAATTACAACATAATCTAAAGCGGATTTACTCTGCTCAAACTCACTATCACTAACTTTGCAAACGGTTTTATAAAACGGACCATTTAGCCATTGCTCTACTTCGGGAGTGTCTTTGAATTTTAGGTAGGCCGCGAGCGAACCATGCGCCACCGCTACCATCGCAAACCCGAGAGGTACAGATTCTCTTACCAGAATGTACATTTTCATCAGGCTCTCCGACAGCAGGCACTGGCAACGGCGCTATGCCATTAGCTTATCAAATATGATCGAAACTCGTGAAAGTCCATGTTCTCGGGGAGGGACCCAACATTGTGGTGAGGAGTATTTCGCAAAACCCTGAGTGGAATCTTCCGATCTTCCACCAGCAAAGAGTTGAACAAAATTACTGCGCTGTTGCCAGCCTTGCGAGGATCCTCCTATGCTGTAGTGCGACCGAAAGTGCACTGCCCACCGCAGCTGGAACTAAGCTTCGTCTTTGAGAAGCTCAAATTCTACCGGAGGAGCCGCTTCTTCTTTCGGACGGCGCAAATCTAGCTGGTACATTAAGTAGCTGGCAAATGAGAGGACACGAGCAGTGTCGCGAATTTCAAAAACTGAGTTGGCGGGCAGCCCCTTGTAGCGTCCAATAAAGCCGGCGAAGATATCGCTTGTCCCCTGATTCTCCGCCAATCGCATGTCCGGGTCGCGCAATAGTCCCTCCTCGGGTTCGAAGGCTGCACGCATTAGTTCGACACCGATCTCCGGGATGTTCCCGGCCACGGCTTCCTTCACTGCATCTTCAATCTCCTGAACTGCCGCTGCAATTGCTACTCCATACTGCGCCAATTCAAAAGGGCGCCAGGTTTTGGCATAGATGCGCGGATGATATTGTGCCGCGATGAAATCACCAGCCGGCGGTTCAGGAATCACCATCAGGGTTTTCTGAATGCCCTTCAATCTCTCGATTCGTCCACGAACAATTGAGGGAAACTCATCGAGATCTCGCTCAAGGTCATTGAGTTTCACGCTTACTTCAAAGTACACCGCTGAGGAAAAGAACAACGAAACATTCTCGTTTTGGAATACCTCCGTCAGAACCGTGCATGTCTCAAGAACCCATTGCCAATTTCTTCGCTTCAGTTCCTCCATGGCTTGCTCGGAAGAGACCTTGTTGCGAATGAGCTCCAATCCCTTGGCAATCTGCGCCTCCAGAGCTCCTTCCGCCTTATCCCTTGGAATCATAAGCGACAGTCCAAGAGCAGGAACACCTGCGGGCAATTGATTCATAACATCTCCCTCGAGTGTCACCGCAGGCGTGATTCTAGCATCTCAGCTAAAACATGGAAATTCCGTACACCCTTTAGTTTATCCTAAAGGGCAATTCCCGAGGCTCATTTGCTTGATGCGTCTTTGTTTCCTGATTGAGCACGCTTTATGCAGCCATTGAACGGCAAGCGTTTTGGATCCTGTCGGCGAATTCTCGAACGGACAGGCTTGTGTTGAAGTTGGTCGGTCCCCCGATTCTGATGACAAATCGGGATTTACAGTCAAGCTCAGCAATTTTGTAATCAAGGCACGGTTTGATCAAGCATATGACTTTTCGGATGGATTTGCACCGGTCAAGCTAGACGGCAAGTGGGGGTTTATCAATCCATCAACTTGTCCATGCGCTAGAATTGGTCCTACAGGGCCGTGGAGTACTCTTATGAAAACGTTCAGTGCTGTAATTACCGAGGAAGACGGCGGATACGTATCCCTCTGCACGGAACTCGATATTGCCAGTCAGGGAGATTCTATCGAGGAAGCAATTGCCAACCTCAAGGAAGCTGTCGAAGGATTTTTCGAGACTGCAAGTCCGGAGGAGATCAGGCAACGGTTAAAGAAACCATCTCTCTTCACCCATATTGAAATTGCCTGTGCCTAAGCTCGGCTCATTTTCCGGCACCGAAATTGTCGCCATCATGGAACTCCACGGGTTCTTGCAATCCCGCAATAAGGGCAGTCACATGATCATGCAAAGGAACGACGCTGACGGCACAATCACTGTGCCAGTGCCGATGCACAAGTCGGTTAAGATTGGGACACTGCAATTGATCATCCGTCAGTCCGGCATTCCCAAAGACGCCTTTTGCGGTTAAAACCCCAGAAACCGAGTGCATACAATGAAAGTGATAATATTCAACGCTATCAGACTGTCCCAGCCTTAGTTTTCTCTTCCTCGCAATTATCCTCGCCTCGTGAGGATTGGTCTTCCAAATCGTTTCAAAGCTAGCTATATGCTTCTTGGCGGCTGTAAATCTGCCGGCTTCGGCTGCAGACGGGGAGGAATTTCGAACGAAACTGGCGGCCATCACACCGCAGGTTTATTGGTATCTGAAAGACGTCTAGTTTGGATTATTCAAGATGTATATGCACTGAGTAACCCAAGTTAGGGAGCCGGCTCTTGCTCACCAAGCCGTCATACCATCAGGCAGCTTGTTTGTTGTCTGCGCCTTCTGACAGGCTGCGCACATTATTACTGGAAGTGTTGATACCCGTGATGGATTGCTCTAATGCGGATTCAACTAGTTTCTTGACGTCGGCGATAAAATTTCCGGCACGATACATATTCATTACTCGTGTATCTACTGAGAGAGTCAGCGTCATCAGTTCTCTGGATTCAACGCGGTCATCAACAGCCACGGGGCGGCTCTCAATTGCTCCCGCACCGAATATGCAGGTACTGACACACGGAGCGAGAACAGACTCAATACCAAATTTACCAAGTGAAGTTAGACCAAACGTTGCGGCATTTGTTTTCTGACGTAATGATGGTACTCGCAGACCGATCCAGAGTCCAACTTGACGCAACAACCAGGGAATTTTGCGCAGCATTTTTTCTTTGCGCAGCTGCGGCACCGCTTCTATATCGTCTTTTCCGTATGCTCTTAGTTCTTCAGCAATATCTTGTAATGGTTTGCTAATTGGATCTTCGATTACGCCAAAGAAAACTGCGGGCTGATCATCAACAATTCTCTCTACTGTGAACCCGGCAACGGGAGTTCTCCGTTGCACACATTCTCCTTCAGGCATTTTGAAACTCATGCTTTCAGGATATGATTCTTGCGCAGTCGCTATGGCTTTCAGCAATATCGCTGTGACTGTGATTTTGTGACCGGCTTCCGCAAATGTCGCTAACAACGCTTGCGCTGCCTCCACATTGATATCACAAAATAAATAGGCCGGCGCAGCTGGTTTGGCGACGACGGTAATAAGATCAAGAACGTTCCATCGGACTCTGGGAATTCTGGAAAATTCGTAAGAATTTTCTGTCTCATTCTTCATAGACGTTCACTGCATTACCCGTTGGCATATGCTCACTTCGGCGGATGCTCTGATAAAACGACGCGCTCGGCGAAGAATGGTGCCGCCTTGTTTGCAAACCTCAACGAAGATGATTGCCACTCCACTGAACAGTAAGAGCCACACTACAAATCGCAACCCCGTTTTTGTCTGTGTACATCCATCGCCATTCGTCGGCTGAAGATGGCGTCTGCATATTTAACCAAAACATCCGAACACTCAGATGACGAATGCATCGCAGTGAGTAAAGTAAGCACTGGATTGGAAGGCGTCTGATACTCAGAATCTACTCCAGTAAAGCCGCTAATTTCACCACGTAAGGCCCTAGCATAAAGACCTTTGGGATCTCGATTGCGGCACACTTCAATCGGGCAATCTAGAAAAATTTCGTGAAAGTCATCCAACCCGACAATATTGCGGGCAACTTCGCGATCATGCGCGAACGGTGAGATACACGACACAATTACGATGTGACCTGCCTCAAGAAAAAGACGTGCGACATGGGCAATTCTTCTTACATTTTCGCTTCGGTCTTCAGCGTTGAAACCAAGGTCCGCACACAAGCCCCTTCGAATGTTGTCCGCATCGAGAACCAACGCATTAAATCCGCTCTCGAACAGGCGTAGCTCTGTCAACCGTGCGATTGTACTTTTACCCGCGGCTGGCAAACCAGTGAGCCACAGCACTGTGCCAGCGTGACCTTGATGTTTTTCTCGAGTCGTCCTTATAACCGAAGCATCTTCAGGAAATATCACAGGCTGCAAGGCATCCTCCTGCAAGGCTGAGTGTGATATTTTTCCCGGTATCATGCCTTTGGCAATTTTCTTCTCCAACTCGTTCAATACGGAAGAATCTATAGTTTTCCGAGCCGTCTCTTCAGATCCGCATGAATATTCCCGCGGCGAATCAGAGTGTTGTTCGTCGTCGTTAGAATGGATGCTCATAGATTTAGTACTTTCCTGAGTTTTCTTCGTTGGCATCACAGGCTCAGCATAGCTCATTGGTTTCACCCATAGTGTAAGCTCGCGAAAAATATTGAGACCGCTGAAAAATAATCAAACCTTACAAGCAGCGGATTGACGGAGATACACGGTGATAACTTCTTTGATTTTATCTGGCGGAGCGGCTGAGAACTGTTCGGTCGGGTAAACTTATTAATAGATCAGGAGACCTGATGTTAGCTGTGGAGGACACACCAATGTGGAGACACGGAGACGTATTGATTCAATCCGTCAAAGAGATACCTTCCGAGGCAAAATCTCGACCCGGTGCGGTCCTTATGCGCGGAGAAATGACGGGGCACAGCCATAGAATCAAGGAACAAGGAGCCTGCGAGCTTTATGAGGCCGCTGGAACAATGTATATGAAGATTCTCACTGACAACGCCACACTCATTCATGAAGAGCATCATGCCATTACGCTTGAGCGTGGCTTGTACAAAGTCTGGCAACAACGCGAATACACGCCGCAAGAAATTCGCAGGGTCTATGACTAAATGACCTTACCGTTCTGGCCGTTTAATTCCGCGAAGAAGGCTGGCGCTGAAAAGCCACCGGTAAATGTAAAATACATTAGGCGTAAGAATCTGCACGAGGCGAAAGCCCTTATTCTAAAGGGTACCGCGCTCGATGGCATGGTAGTGGAAGGAAATCTGATTCTTGCGTCCACGAAGACCTTAACCCGACTACCCGAAAGGTTACAAGTAACCAGTCTCGATTTACACGACTGCACTGCGCTGCAGGAACTGCCTCCGGGTCTGAAAGTGCGGCGGCTTAACGTATCCGGTTGCACCAGCATGTGGTTCTTGCCTGGCGGTTTAGAGTGCTTCGAACTGGAGATGCGGAACACGCCGCTGATTGGTTTACCGGATAATCTGCGCGTAAAGTGCTCGCTAAATTTAGAAGGTAGTCCACGCCTGCAGAGTCTGCCGGACAAATTGCACGAATTATTCGCTTGAGATCGACTCGGATGCTGAGTTTCAGCCCGCCACGAGTGGAAATCCTGGTGAGCGGCACAACAATTACATTCCGTCATTGTTGTCAAATTGCACCGACACATCTACTTGCCCTCCCGGCACGTCAACCTGCGCGTTAAAAGTAATCGAATTCTGCGGAGGATCGACTTCGGTAATGTCAAAATCCACTGAACTGGTGGAGACCGCTGGCAGCATACCACCATAATGAATTCCTGAACCCGGTAATGCCACGCCTGGCAGCCCTGGAGGAAAAGGTACACCAGGCAGTGGAAAAGGTGCTCCGGGGAATGGTGGTTGACCGAAACCCGACACTGGACCTGGTACCGGTCCTGGTGCATCAAAGATTGGATCGAATGCACTTGCAGCTGAAACACTGAAAGATGCAGCGAATAATACTGCGCTCAACAGCTTGAATGCGTTAACTGTGCATCGACCAAATTTCATTTTCCATTCTCCCGACTTCGTGATTGGGTCTACCTGCGGCAACTCAAAGTTAGGGGGAAAGTTTCACTTGGCAGACTGTTATCTTAATGAGCACAAGAAAGGATATGCATCGGAGCAAGTCGGAAAACGCCAGTATGACGCTCTTTTCGAAGCACACGATGCCTCACGCACGAAGTGCCGTGCAAGACAAATAGAGTGTTATCGCCCGAAGCACCGCTCAGATCAAACGAGGCCGGCGAGGAGCGACCAGGTCCAACCGCTGAAGGCGAGGACACAGAACCGCATAGCGCACACAGGGAGGAGCCTGATCTTGCTGCACTTGAAATGCCGCAAGGAAATCAGGTGGCGAGAAAAATTAGGAGGATGATTGCAAAAATTATTACTGGTTCCTCGACCGGCGTTGCCAAAGCAATATCGCAACTATAATTGGATCTTTGTTTCCCATGTCTCCAATTCCGACTTGTTTATAAGGCCGCGACGAATTGCCACGTTGATGGCCCGGCAACGATAATTGAACTCAGTCTCTTCCGAAATTGCTTTTACAGGAATTTGCAACTTGGTATAGAGAGATTTGAGTCTGGCTTGCACAGCCTTTTCAGTAATATAAAGTCGTTTAGAAATAGCTCTGTCAGTGAGCCCGAGCGCTATGTAGGCAAGAACTTCAAACTCCCCTTCACTCAGTCCTCCAGCCCCTTTCTCGCTGCGATGAAGTATTCTCTGAATGCGCGGATGAATCCAGCAATCCCCTTCCAATACCGTCCTTGCGGCTTCGACCACTTGATGATCGGTAGCGTCTTTCAAAACGTATCCAAATGCGCTATCTGCAGGCACAATTTTCCACAGCTGCCTCACCCAGATTTCATCGGAATGATTTGATAAGATAATGATGCCGGTTTGTGGCAACTTCTCAATAATTTTCTCTGCGGCTTTGATACCAGTTAAAAACGGCATCTCTATGTCGAGGAAAACCAGCGACGGTTTGTGAGCCAGTGATAACTCAACGGCTTGTTTTCCGTCGTGCGCTTCGTAAATTGGCAGACACTGAGGCAAGTGCTTTGTCAACAAGTCTTTGATCCAGATTCGTTCGCGCTCATGGTCGTCCGCGATAACCAGCGACAAGTTTAATCCTCCAGTGACGCCAGAATTCTACCGTATCCACTTCCGGTTAACTGCTGATCGTATCTTTGCTTGTGCCCGGGGGCCGAATCAGCGCTGTTAATCAATCATGCCACCGGGTTGGACTATTCGATCTAAATCGGTCCGACTTGTCCTGAATGTCTCAGCCAGGTCAACAGAAGGATTCGAACTCCAGCCGATTTCTAGCTGCACAATGAAACTGGCGTGTTTTGCGGGGTTTACTATCACGTCTGCTGAGGAAAGATAATCTGGTTTCCCTGTTACGGTTGGCATACAGATGTCGGGTACTGTATTCGTCGTTGATCAAGATGCCCACCTCGCCAAACTGGTGTCATCCGTTGTCGTTCCCGCAGGATTCTCGGTCTCAACTTTTACGTGCGGTCGAGCTGCACTCCAGGGTGTGCAGGATGAGATGCCGCTTCTGGTAATTGTAGGGGAGAAAAATGACCAGACTGACGGCGTCGGCTGGATCGCGAAATTGCGAGAGAAGGAACGCAGACTGCCAGTGGCATTCGTCGCTGCGAAATGGCGCGAGCCTGAATTTTATCGGGTTTTACGCGAGGAACTAAACGTTGCGCTGGTGGCACACCGCCCGCTCAAACCGTCAATCCTCAAAATACAGTTAGCAGATCTGCTAACTGTTGCACCAATCACACACTCGGACCTGCCAACCCCCGAGATGCCCGTTCCTTACCCTTCAGGAAATGGGGACAGCGGGCTGGGTCCCGGACTCGAAAAATGGCGTCGTGCGTTTGTGGCTTCAATCCCCGGGCGCATGGAGAAGTTGGGCGGACTGCTCACAGCCATCTCCATAACCGAGGATCGCCAGAAAACCCTCCAAGACGCTTTGATCGTTGCCCACAATTTGAAAGGAACTTCTCTTTCGTGGGGATTCAGCGACCTTGGTGATACCGCGGGACGAATTGAAGAGGTGCTCAAGAAAAGTGATACCAAAAATGGTGGCGCACCGTCTCCCCTGGAAGATACTGCTGCACTTTTCTTCTTGCTGAATGAATATGCTCACACGTTGACCGGCGATGACGCTGAGCCAACCATACAAGATGAGACCAGGGATGTAGCATCGGACAAGGCGCATATTCTGGTGGTAGGGGATGCTATCCTGCCCTACGGTGAGACGATGCAGAAGTCGGGCATTGGCGTGGAGATGATTCACACAAGCTACGGGTGCGCCATTGCAGACGCAGGTAAGGTGGCTCTGGACGCAGCTCTCATTGAAATTTCGCAAAATCAAGACACAGAATCGTCATTCAATCTGGCGCGTCAATTACGCGATTTGCACGGTTATGAAAATCTCCCGCTTGCTTTCATTGTGCCGAACAAAGATAGCCAGTTGCTTGAAGGTTCCGCACGAGCACATGCCGGTGGCTCCCTCGTTATCGAGCGCCCGATGGATTCCGCCATTGTGGACAAAGTAATTGGCAAATTGCTCAGCCTGGCGGAGGGAGGACGTTTTCGGGTTATGGTAGTCGATGACGATCCGGATATGTCTTCTTTGCTTTGTCGTTGCCTTGGTCAATTTGGCATTTTCGCCATTTCATTGAATGATCCTCTTCAAGTATCGGCGGTGCTTAACGAATTCAATCCCGATCTTTTACTATTGGATGTGTTGATGCCTGGCATGACGGGATTTGAAGTGTGTAAGAAACTTCGCCAGACCGACCGATGGCGCGATCTACCAATCATTTTTCTCACAGCTCAAACAGACCTGGCTTCTCGAATTACAGCCTATGAAGCCGGGGCCGACGATTACTTACCAAAGCCCGTGATCAACGTTGAATTGCTTACACGTGTAAAAGCACGTCTAGAAAAAGCACGAGAACTTAAAGAACGTTCAGAACGAGACCTGCTTACAGGTCTACTCATGAGGCGTCCATTTTCCGAACAATCAAACTCTCTAATTTCGGAAGCACAACGACATGGTTTTGAATTTACTGTAGCATTGCTTGATGTGGATCATTTCAAGAAAGTGAATGATACCTACGGTCATGATGCTGGCGATCTGGTTCTGGCGATGGTGGGCAAACTGTTGAGAAAGCGTTTTCGTGTTGAGGATCTACGGGGGCGATGGGGCGGCGAAGAATTTATTCTCGCGTTCAGGCACGAGAACATAGAGACCATGAAGAGGGCTCTCACTCGCGTGCTCGAAGAACTTAAGAGTATTGAGTTCAACGCTGGAGACTCAAAATTCAGCGTCTCGTTTAGCGCGGGGCTATCCTGTTATCCCATTGACGGGAAAAATCTTCACGGTCTGGTGCAGGTTGCGGATCGACGATTATACCTGGCAAAGAATAGAGGGCGTTCCGTGGTTGTGACAGAAGGCTGAGGTGGAGGACTGATGGCAAATATTCTTCTTGTGGAAGATGACGTTGAATTGAGTGGAACACTGACGATGGTTCTAGCCAGCAAGAATCACCAAGTGACTACAGCCTTGACTGGAACCGAAGGGCTGGAGCAAATGAGATTTGGCGATTTTGATGCGATCATACTCGACGGAATGCTACCAGATATGGACGGCACCGCAATCTGCCGCACCTATCGACAGGACGGTGGCAAAGCTCCTGTTTTGATGCTTACAGGGCGCGTCGATGCAAGTTCTGTGCGCGATGGCATGGAGGCCGGTGCCAGCGCATACTTGAAGAAGCCATTTGGAGTGCGTGAACTTCTCTCATCACTGGATAGTTTATTGAGCAAGTCGACGGTCGGCGGATAGCTATCACGGTGCAATTCAGTTACAATCGCAAAAGCGAACTACCATTATGAACCGATAATTACGTAATGATCAAACTACAATTACCGTAATCACTGTTCCACCTTCCCCATAGCTTTGCCGCAGCAATCAAAAATTCCATTGCTGAGCCGGACTACTGAAACCGGGTCAATTTCTTAAACTGAATCGCATCTAAGAAGTGGGTCCAAAGAGTCATTTGGTTGGCTTTGGGATTGTTTATCTGCCAGGTCACATTGATAATGGTAAGTCCAAGAACCAAACATACAAATGGGATCCACCACACCAAGTACCGCTGAGGAAAAATCTCCTTCCATGGTGCGAAATCGGTTATTGATTTTAATGCTTTGTTAAAACTGGTTTGCATTGGAGTTCCAGGCTGGTTGATCGTCAACCATTGTAGGCGAATACAGCTTGGCAACCTGAAATCATAATGCTTCCATAATCGGCGGGAACGCATTGGCAAATGCGCCTGCAAACAGCCATTCAATTCGCCAACGATGAAGTGTCGAGCTTGTCACATCTTCAGCGTCAAATCAGCCACATTTCCATGGCCTTAAAGGTCGTCTTTTTCGCGTTTGACCCTATTGTTGCTTCCGCACATTTTTGGTATGCAGTGGCTTCCCTGCCAGATTACATTATTGTTGTTGCCTTCAACCTTGATTCGTGAAGGCATAGCGATAACAACTTTGTTGTTGTCTCCCTTTATTGTGACTTGGGCGTAACTGCCGCGCAGCGTCATCTGACAGCCGTTAGCAGCAATCGTGACCTCTCCGTTTTTGCAATCAATGGTCTTTACAGTGGAATTGGTATTGACCCCTATGGCAGAGCCTTCCACATAGAAAGCTACTGATGATGGCCGGTTTATACTCGCTAGAGATCGGGGTGTTCCGTGAGGCAAACTAGGTTGTCCTGCTCCACCCGCCTGGTACTGGCGATAATCATTCACTGCCGAACCAACCGCTACGGAGGACAGCCCTCCACTTGCCGAACCTAGCGCCTGAACTGCTCTTGGTCCGTGTTCACCGACAGAAGCGACCGGAACGCTGTTTGGGGGTATGCTCGCCGCCCCAACCACTGCCGGAGATGCAGCGCAACGAAAGCCGGAGCCGGTGGCTACCGACTGTATACCATTTGTGGAGCCCGTGGCGACAGCTTCAGTCCTAAGATCAATGTCCCGGGCGGCGAGAGCCAATTGTTGTTCCAACCTCTGCAAACGGAGTTCGACGGTACCAACCTGCAACGCCCCGAATATTTTCAGTTCTAATCGTTGCAGGCGTTTCAGCAAGTTTTGTTCCTTAGTCGCCGGCAAGTTAGCCTGGACTTCAATCGCCTTCAGCCTCGAACCGACCACAGAAAGGTTGGGACTTGAGGGATTGAGAGCGCAATTCGGTACACGGTACAAAGTCGAAACTCCGTTAGAAGCGCTCTGCTGTCCTTTGCGCAAAGTATCAGCGCCCTCAGCTCGAGCGTCGCCAATCAAGACGGACAAGATAAAACCAACCAGGAAGACAGAGCATACATTGGCATTTTTCACTGATTCGCCCCCAACGCGCCAATTTCTTATTTTCCCTGGAAGACACGCCCGTAACTGGAGTATGGCCTCTGTTGCAATCAACAATCTTCCACTATCTTTCACTTTACTCTATCTCCTGAAATAAACGATACGGTTACCCGTGATTCAATCCCGGGGTAAATCCGGTTCGTATAAAGTACATCGGTTCTTGAATGCCCCCGGAGGGAACGCAGTTTTTTGTTCCTGCTATTATTGCCGCAGTGGTATTTGCCTAAATTCAGAAATCTCGAGCCGGTGCGGACATAGAGAAATTCAAGAGCAAGTTCGCGCGGTTGGTTAATCTGGAATCTGGTGAAGTGTTCCGGCTCAGAATTGAAAGTAGAAGAATTGAGGCGTAATATCTGGCGAGAACACCATCAACAGGCAGGCAATCATTGCCAGATATACCGGACGCAGCGGCTTCCAGAATCCTTGCAGCGGCATGATGCCAGGCACGCCCACAAGTCGAGAGCTAAGCACCTGCCCTGCCATCATCACAATCAACATAAGCGGAAGCAAAGGAAACATCACGCTCGTTGTCACTGATGTAACTGTGACATCCCACGGCATAAACCCTGCGGGAGATGCCGACAAGAGCAATGCTTTTCCGCAAAGTAACAATCCATTGGACACGCTGTTTGCTCTGAATAAAAGAAGTCCAAAACAAAAGGCCTGAAATGTGAGAAATATAGACAGCACATGGAACGCCTTACTGCTCAAAAATGGCTGCAGCCAGGAAACCTTTGCTGAGCTGTCTTGCCAGATCTTATGGAGTGGAATTAGCAAACCGTTGAATGCACCCCATGTGACGAAATTAAAATCGGCTCCGTGCCAGAGCCCTCCCAGCGTCATTGTTATGAATATATTTCGCGCTGTGAATAGAGATCCCAGTTTACTTCCACCAAGCGGAATGAAGAGGTAATCGCGCAACCAACTCGATAGCGATATGTGCCAGCGGCGCCAGAGCTCTGTTATATTCGATGACATCAATGGAAGATCGAAGTTCTTCGGAACCTTGAAACCAAGCAATCTTGCAGAACCACGAGCAATATCCGTGTAACCTGAGAAGTCGAAATAAATTTGAAAAGCAAAGGCCCAAACTCCGAGCCACACATCTGCCGTGGTCAATAAATCGGGATGGGCAAAGCAGCGATTTACCACCGGTGCGATAGAATCTGCGAAAAGCACCTTCTTAAACAAACCGAAGAGAATAAGTTCAATTCCTTCGTCAAAATCGCTCACGGTTATCTTCAACGGATTATGTAACTGAGGAATGAAGTCCTGATAACGCTTGATCGGACCAGCAATCTGAGTTGGAAAGAAACTTGCAAACAGAGCAAACTCGGGAAACGATTTTACCGGTTCGTGACCCTTATAAATATCGGAGAGGTAGTGAATAAATTCAAATACAAAGAATGAAATTCCCAGAGGGAGAATAATATCGAATGGAATGGAGGGCAGTTGCTGGTTTGACGAAAACATCGACAGAAATCCATTAACTGCATTGCGGGTAAAATAAGTATATTTGAAGAATCCCAGCACAACAAGATTGAGAACAATGCCGCTGACGAGCCAACGCTTGCGTTTATCGGTGCTCTTGTATATGAACCGGCCGATGAGAAAGTTCGCCAATGTAAGAGCGAAAATTAACAAGCCGAAGCCCATATTCCACGTCATGTAAAAGACGTAGCTGGCAACCAGCAGCAATGCCGTTCGGTACTTGAAGGGGCACAACCAGTAGAGTGCCACCACAATCGGCAGGAAAACCAGATATGCTGCGCTATTGAAAAGCACCTTTGGTACCTCGAATTACAGGAATTACATCGTGTTTTCACTACCGGCAACACGTGTTGGCGGCGGAACTGATAAGCGCGAGGACAGTTGCGGGTGCGTAGCGATTGCCTCACCAACTATGTCGAGGAGCTTCTTCCCCCCGCTGGCGTCCATATGGCAGGTGTCGGTAAAGTCCTGAGGAACAAACGTAGCCAACTCATTAGTGTCAACGACAACACAGTTGTATTTGTCGGCCATCTGTTTTAACAGCCCTAGATGTCTTGGATAAATTGCCGGATGCATCGCATTTTTCGATGAAGTAAGGATTGGCATATTCACCAGAAGCGGTTCGATACCTTCCCTTCTGCAAGTTTGCAGTGCTAACTCGAGAAATTTCGCCTGATTATTAAAGAGTTCGTCGTTTGTTCTTCTGTGGCGCCGCTTCCACTCAACGGTGTTATCCAGAAAGAAGTAAGAGGCTTGCGACGGATGAGCAATCCAAACACCCTTGGCAATCTCAAGCCTGTAGTTAGCTTCATTGCTGAACTCCAGCGGTCCCTGTCGCGAATACATAGACAGTGCTGGTCCGCATAACTGCCTGGCGGTCTCACCGGTGGCTATCTGGATATTCCATTTCTTGCCTACAAAGTAATCGAACTCCTTCACCACGAAGTTAACCCGTTGCCAAAATTGAGGCATTGTCAGATCAACAATATCGTGGGTGTCGCTGTATCTCTCCAGATATTGAAAGTGTTTTGAGGAAGCCGCGCAATTAAATCGGCAATCCATTAGATCACGAGGTCCAAGCCCTATCACGGCGATGGCCGGCTTGTGTTCGCCACGAAAGAGAGCTCTAATAACCATGTAGTCATCGGACATCATACTTCCGGGAAGTCCGAAGTTGTAACACTGTGCGTTGAATAGCGGCAAGTATTTCTTGATCACAGACTCAAGGTATGTGGTTCGGTGGTTCGCCACAATATCTACGTCCTGATTCAGGTGGGCTGCTTCTTGAAGCCACGTAGCATTCATAACCAGAGATGACCCGATCATGACCACCTGTGGATGATCGTGTTTTTGCAGAAACTCTTGCGTTGCCCAATATACCCAGCTTTTGGCGGATGGCAACGCCTCCGGATCAGCCTTGTCGAAGGGACGGATAGTGCTGATTATCAGATTGGCGCCTATCAATAAGATCACTGCATAGAAGGTCGAGCTGCGACGGAGCACTGAAGAAAATGCCTTACATTTTGCAAAAAATTTGTCGGTTGAATTCATGCAATTCTCTTTGTCGAATTGCCGCCCTCTCCTGTCATCCGGCGGCAGTGCCACCATACACGGATATACCGGTTCTTGGGAAGTTCCATCGTTAAACTGCGTGCCTACACATTTCGTAGTGAGTTTCCGCTTCGGCATTGCCACAAGTGGCTTTACGAATTACTTAGTTTCGCCTAATGCAAGACATTATTTGCGCATCATCTAAAGTTTCTTCAATACAGTGTTTCAAGCACCGGTAGCCTGCCTTTATGCAAAGGGGCGATTGAACGAAGATCGCCAGTAGACGGGTTGCCGAATTAGTCAAATATCTGAACTAACGAAACTGCGAAAGAGCCCCCGGGCAAAGACAGCTCTTCTTTCGACCGCACCTATTGCATGCCGGCGCCCGATTCAGGGTATATAGGTAGACCAACGCTTAGACAGCTGGCACCTTGTTGCACAGGCGGAATAATGGAAAATCCTATACCAGCTGGCGTTGTTATCGATGCTCGTTACCGAATCGAAAGCCTCGTGGCTGAGGGTGGTATGGGTGCGATTTATAGAGCCGTCGACATTCTTGATCAGAATCGCCCCGTAGTATTAAAAGTTCTCGAGCCGCAAATAGCAGGCGATGTTGAAAGCAGAGCGCGATTCATTCGAGAAGGCGGAATTGTTTCGTCCGTCCACAGCGACAGGATCTCGCAGCTCATCGGCAGCGGACTGTGGAGAAACAGTGTTCCGTACATGGCGATGGAATATGTTGAAGGCAAAACGCTGAGCAGCTTGTTGAAGTCGAATGGAACACTAACCAGTGACGACTCCATTAAAATCGCAATTCAGATCTGCCGCGCAATGTCCCAATTACATGCTCAAGATATTGCACACCGAGACCTCAAACCATCGAGCATAATGATATTAGATTCCGATGACGTGTCTCAGCCCCCACCAGTTAAAGTTCTCGACTTCGGTTTGGCACGTTTGGTATCACACCCGGGAAACCGCCAGCAAACAGTGACCGAAACGGGCATGATAGTCGGCAGTGCCTTTTACATGTCTCCTGAACAATGCCTCGGAATGAGAATTGATACTAGATGCGACATCTATTCCGTTGGTTGTATTTTGTATGAAATGCTGCTGGGGAAACCACCGTTCACCGCTCGCAACCCGATTGAACTGCTACACAGCCACATTAATCTACCGGCTGTTGCGCCTAGTCTGTGCGCTCCGCATCCGCTACCCCCTGCTCTAGACGAGCTACTTGAGAGAGCGCTGGCAAAATCAGCCGACGAGCGTTATCAATCCATGTCGGAACTGAGCGCAGATCTACAATCCATTCTTGACGGGCTCCCTCTTTCGCCCAAGCCGAAGAGAGGCAAAAATAACTTCATTGCGCTCACAGTTAATCACAAGGTCTCAACACGTAACTTGCGCAAATGGCGACGATCCGAAGTATGGTTCCTCTGTGCGTTGATCGCTGCGCCTATTATTTGCTTCCTCGGCATCACAAGACCCGACGAAACTCCACTGCGAATGATTGGAAGATTTCGGCAAGAGATGAAAGGTTTGAGCGATCGCGACGCCGTAGACTTCTGGTGCGTCAGAATCGCAAATCGCAAGTTGAGAAACGAGCCGGCAGAAATCTTTAGAGTGTCGAACGACCTGTCTCAAAAATACATCAACAAGAAGCAGTTCAAGGCTGCCTTACGCGTAATGACATCCGCCGCGCAAGTAATTCTCCAACATTGCGACACACGCCCGGATCTTGTGGCTCTAATTGACTGCCGATTGGCAGTCATTAATAACCTGCAGGGTGACTCAGAAACCGCTCAAAAGCTTTATCGCGAGGCACTGAAATATTGCCCTGCAAGCCAACCTCATATTCAATTGCTCGCGCTGCTCGGTCTGGCTGAGTGCCAGAGGTTCGATGAAGCACCGCAAACATA
Organism: Candidatus Obscuribacterales bacterium; assembly: GCA_021732565.1. Taxonomy (GTDB): domain Bacteria; phylum Cyanobacteriota; class Vampirovibrionia; order Obscuribacterales; family Obscuribacteraceae; genus JAKFUT01. Next base: position 3,561 of record JAKFUT010000197.1, on the reverse strand, counting down.
CCGGAAAATTCTTGACAGACAACAGGAGTTTCAGCTCAGTCCGTTGGAAATAGTGATCATTCAGCGTAAGCTCACGAACTTACTCAGCATGGATGGAAACGACTTAGCGGCAGAGACTCTGCTAAAGAGTTATTTGGACAATAGGCAAACCGTTCTTGATACTGCTGTTAAACAGCAGTACCAAGCAGCGGCCCTGGATCTTGCAGAAGTCGAAATCAGGGCTGGAAAATATGAGCAAGCTTGTGAACAGACGAACAATATTCTGCAAGAGACGTCGCTTGCGGGCAATATGAGGGTGCGTGCGTTAAGCTTGAAAGCTCACTCCAAAGAGTTGCAAGGCGATCTCGCACAAGCGGAAAGTCTCTACCTTGAAGCATTCAAAACTGAGGTTCAAGGTAAGAGCCATGAAGCCGAATTCGACAAGGTGGAGATTTGCTTAGGTCTCAGGCGAATTTATGAGATGCACGGAAATTCGCAAAAGGCAACAGAATATCGAAAAGCAGCTTATGAGCTGTCGGTGAAGAATGGCGACTTCGCAGGCATGTCGGAATCTGGCCGCGACAACCATGAATTGGACGTTCCGGATCAGAAAAAGAAGAAAGATGAGAAGAACCCTAAGCAAAAGAGTCGCTGGTACATTACTGGCGAAAGCGATGGTAGCACCGAAATGGGGGAAGACGAGACTCAAGAATTGTTTGAAGAACACTTTGCGTCTTCTCGACGAATGGCACGCACTAAAGCGTTCCTGTCCCTGGAATTTAAGACCATGGCGGGCTCACATTACAAGAAAGTCTCGACTAACTAAATTCACAATGCATATATATTTCAGCGGCGAACACCATTGACGGGAAGCATCGGACCCGGGACCGGAGCGATAACTTCGCCTTCATGCGGATTGACTGACCCCGTTCACCGCGTTTCAGCAGCTGTTTTTGTAACTCGAGGTTGCCGGATACGTTTGATTTCGTTTTCTTCTGCGAGTCGTCAGGGATTAGCACACGCGATCCTTCTTCCTCAACCCATAATAGAATCGCAGCTGATGAGCATTTCGTCAGCCTGATATGTCCTACATTTCGGGTTATACAAGCGACGCAAGAAGTGTGTTAATAGAGCGGTCTTGTCGCCGCCCCATTGTAAAGGACCTGCGTTCGGCCTGATAAACACGATATCCAATCGTAGCGAGCAAAAAGAATTCAAAAACATTGGGGTTTTGAGCGCAAGAATGAACTAATAATCGGATATATCCGTCATACCCGTTGAAGGCTTGCTTAGATACTCACCATTTGGATAGTTTTAATTTTTACGGAATTCTGAGCGGATGAGTTATCAAGCTCATTGATTGGTCACAAGCATTCTCTTCTTAAGCATTCAGGGTTTTGGACTGCCGGGAACTGCTGCCGATAGGCAAGCAAATCATCTTGCCCCCGTAAATAGACCAGAGTTTCTTTTTCGCCGGAAAAGGAACTCTGGTCTAAATTGACAACAGATCCGGGTTTTTCAGAAACGATTGTTGCGTGCACTGCCTTGATAGCGCTGCGATAACGGGATACACAGTTGAATATCGAAACGGCGAAACAATTTAAGTGTTCGCCCGGTTCGCATTGGCTGGTCAATAAGCAAAGTTTCTCAAGTTGAAAATAATTTTGCGTTTTTTGTTGGGTGGCCGGTGGGAACAGTATTTGTACCGAGATTCATCCCTGTTATTTCCCTGAAGTGACCCGTATAGATACAAAATAGTGACAAGCACCGCCCGGCGGTGACGACTGAATGGAGCAAAACTAAATGTCAAAAGAGCCTGATCAATATGTAGTTATAAATGAAAAAGGGCATTCACTGATCAAGGCGTGGATAAAAGGTGTTGCGCTGGAGGAAGAGGCTAAGCAGCAATTGTTGAATATAGGCAAGATGCCATTCATTCACAAATGGATTGCTATCATGCCGGATGTTCACCTCGGAATGGGCGCCACTGTGGGCAGTGTCATTCCCACTGTCGGCGCCATCATTCCTGCGTCCGTGGGAGTTGACATTGGCTGCGGGATGATTGCGGCAAGGACCACATTGACCGCCTCTCAGCTTCCCGACAATCTGCGTCCGCTTCGTGATGCCATCGAAAAAGCGGTGCCGCACGGACGAACAGATAATGGCGGCGTAAACGACAGAGGAGCCTGGCATGACATTCCCGAACCGCAAGCAAATGCCTGGTCGGAATTAAAGTCAGGGTTCGATTCGATTGTGACGAAGAATCCCAAACTCGCCCGTGGAAACGTAAACCACGTAAATCACCTGGGAACGCTGGGCACTGGAAACCACTTCATTGAAATCTGCCTTGATGAAAGCGATGCTGTATGGATAATGTTACACAGCGGCTCACGCGGAATTGGCAACAGGGTCGGAAGTTACTTCATCGAACTGGCCAAGGAAGACATGCGCAAATGGTTTATCAATTTGCCGGATCAGGATCTTGCCTACTTACCTGAAGGAACTGACCATTTCGACGAGTATATTGAGGCGGTAAGCTGGGCACAGGGCTTTGCTCGGACTAATCGGGATTTGATGATGAAGGCTGTAATTAATTCGCTGAGATCGTGTGAAGCCATTCCATCATTTGAGTTAACAGAAGAAGCTGTTAATTGCCACCACAACTATGTTGAACGCGAACATCACTTTGGAAAGAATGTACTGGTAACGCGAAAAGGCGCAGTGCGTGCCCGCGCCGGCGAGCTTGGAGTAATTCCCGGTAGTATGGGCGCGGCGTCATACATTGTGCGTGGCAAGGGCAATGCCGACAGTTTCAATAGCTGTAGCCACGGAGCCGGACGAGCGATGTCTCGAACTGAGGCGAAGAGGCGATTCACTTTGGAGGATCATGCTAAAGCCACAGAAGGGATTGAATGCCGCAAAGATGCCGATGTAATAGATGAAACACCAGCGGCATACAAACCGATAGATGCGGTGATGGAAGCACAAAATGACCTTGTTGAAATCGTTTACCGGCTGAGACAGGTTGTTTGCGTTAAGGGATGAAAGCCGGCTGAGGACACCTTTGTGAATCAAGAGCTACTGCTTCGTCGCTACGCGCAAAAATTCGGGGCTGAAATTGAGCAGCATGCCAGCCTCTTTTCGCCATGCATTTGTTTGAAAACTGAGTCACCCGACATCCAGAATCAGTCTGATTGGGAGAGCCACCAAACCGACAGTAAATGTTTATTTGCAAGCCGATTGGGAGGTGCTCCCTGCCTTGCGCCAGGAGTCGGGGCGCCCGTGGACCGACAGGACCGCCCTATGATGTTTCTGGGTCAACTCAACTTCGCCCAGATTCCTATTATAGAGGAGTTGCCAAAGTTCCCGCCGGTGGGAATATTGTCCTGGTTTGTCAACAGGGATCTCAGATTTGATGTCGCCAAAGAGAAGTTCAATTTCAGTCTAGTCTGGCAAGCAGGAACACATGATGGCATCAAGGTGACATGTGACTCGGTGTTAGCTGAAGAACAATCCCTCCTCTTTGAGCCCTCTTTGTGTCCGACCCAATCCGCGAGGGAAGATTCGCCAGTAGTAAAGCGG
>JAKFUT010000193.1 GCA_021732565.1 Candidatus Obscuribacterales bacterium | reverse complement strand
GCCCATGCACCGCGTGGTTGCATCGCCCAAGCCTGGTCCGTGGCTGAGTTGCTGCGGGTGCTGGCGGAGTATCCGGAACTGCAGGGTATTCGGCGAGAACTAGCTGTCACTGTCTGATCCTGAGACCGGTCGGCAGTGGTTCTTGTCTACTGGCTTGTTCCGTCAACGCCGACCCCGACCTTCGTCTTCGTGCTTTGGCGTGTAAAACGATTTCCATCACTAACTTCCAGAGGCGCGGACACTTCGGTGTTCGCGTCTCAATTTGTAGGAGGACACCGCTATGGTGTGGTTCTCTCTGGTGGTGCTGGGGCTGGCTTCCTTCGGGTTAGCAGGGTTTTGTCTGGGCTTTGCGGCCCCTCGTCGCGACCGGCGGTTGCCGCTCCGGCAGGAAGCACCCCAAATTGAGTCTCTGTTGTTTCCGGTGGTATTTGCTGCACCTCTTTACCTCTGGCTGGCTTGGTCTTTGTGGACGAGCGCCAGCGTTGTGGTGGCGACCTCATTGTTTGCCGGTGGATTGATTGCGGGCTGCTATTATTACCGGGTGAGCAGAGCAAAGGTCATTGGCATTACGGGCACCATCGGCTCGGGGAAGTCCCTCGTCGGGACTATTCTGGCTGAGGAAGGTGTGCCTGTGATTGACACTGATCATGTGGTGCACCGTCTTCTGGCTTCGGATCCCCTCGTGCACACGGCACTGCGGGCTCGCTTCGGCGACGACATCTTCCTGCCGTCCGGCGAGATTGACCGCAAGAAGCTGCGCTTTATCTTCAAAGACAAGCAAGCCAAAGCAGATCTGGAGGCGGTGCTGCATCCTCGCGTCAAGAGTGAATGCCGTCGTCTGATTGCCGAGCTGCGCGGCCATCGCCGGGTTGCCGTGCTGGTGCCTTTGCTGTTCGAAGCGAAGATGGAAGGCGAGTACGATGAGGTCTGGACTGTGGTGGCTTCTGAGGAAGTGGTGCGCGCGCGGGTCAAGAAGCGCGACAATCTCACGGACGATGAAGTGAGTGCTCGCCTTGCTGCCCAGTTTCCCCAGGAGGAAAAGGTGAAGCGGTCTGATCGAGTGCTCGACAACTCCGGTACCATCGACGATACCAGGCAAGTGGTGAAAAGGACTCTGGCGAAACTGAGCTGAGTCAATTCCACCGTTACCATTTACAGGCGGAGGGTTTCCATGCCAGCGTGGAGTTTCTGTCCATTGTGCGGCGCCGCTCTCGAAGATCGAGATTTGGACGGCGCCTCGAAGCGTGCCTGCACCAAATGTGCATTTGTTCATTGGGACAATCCTGTTCCTGTGGTAGCCACTCTCATTCCGCAGGACGAGGGAATTGTTCTGGTGCAGCGCAAGGTGGCTCCTTTTGTCGGCCGGTGGTGTTTGCCTCGGGGGTTCATGAAGACCGCTGAAATTCCCAAGCGGGCTGCAGTTCGCGAAACGCAGGAGGAAACCGGCTTAAAGGTGCGCCTGCTTCGCATGCTGAATGCGTGCAACCCAAGCCCTCCGGGCTTTCAGCTGAATCAGGTAACGATGTTCTACCTGGGCACTGTTCGCCAAGGCACGCTCCAAGCCGGAGACGATGCGATGTCGGTGGGCGTTTTCAAACCCGATGCTCTTCCCGACATCTGTTTCCCCTCCGACTCGAAGCTGATTGCCGACTGGTATGCAGGCAAGCACGGTTCGCTTGATTCGCCTGTCAATTATCCGCCCCCGGCCAGCTGTTAGGCGGTATCAGTTGTGGCGTTGACCCGGGTGGTAGAGGCCAGACCTGTCTTTGCAGTGGTCTTTTCCCTCACGTGAATCTTCAGGTAATCCGGCGACCATGATCTCCGAATAGAGCACAGGATACAGTGCTCTGTTCGGATTGACGCCCTTACACGGTCCGTCGCTTTTTGTGATTGCGGAATGCTTTCACAACGTTTTATCGTCGCGCTTGGCGCTGTGGCGATATCGAGAGCGCCAGGTGAACGAGCGGGACTCTCCTTTTGTTGGCAATCTTAGCTCTGTCTCACTATAATCTCGAGCATACGATTCCCGGCCTTTTTTTCAGAGATCGTTTGAGTTCCACTCTTTCCGCCGCTTTTTCTGATCGCGGTATGGTTTAGCTGCTTATAAGGTGATGGTCTTCATGGTGGGAACCACCATGAATGCCCTTAAGTTAAGCAGATTAGCGGGTTGAAGCGCGGAACCTTGCTTGGATAGAATCATCAAGCTTTTCCCCATTCCTCGCCGATTGCTGCTCTAACACGCCACACTCGTTTCCCGATCTTGAATCAAAGCTTCGCCACATTAGTCAGGTCATCGAACTGACTTGACGTGAAGCGGCAACGGTCAAATTCATGTCCTCTGGTCAAGAAAGCTTGTGGTTGGGATCCGTCTTAGAGCATGGCCAGTTTACTAAGCGGAAGACTTCCTTCCCGTAAAGGAGAGTGTCATGGGTACGATTTTCTTTGTGGTGCTCAGCCTGCTTGCGGGCATCTTGTTTGGTCGCATCGGGATGAAACTCATCGATGAATTCGAGGATTACCTGCCTTCTCCTCCTCCGTTGACCAGCCCGCCACGGACTACGGAAGAGCTGGCGACGGCCTGGAACGGCTTTCAGTGGTTCAGCTCGGTGGTCGGTGCTTTGGTGGCCATCGTTTGGTCGCTATTCGCCTACCATTCAGGCAACTATGCCTGGGCCGTGGCTGGTGCGCTTTTGGGCGGCTGGAGCATTCCGGTCTTCGTCTTGGCGATTGTCCTGATTATTGGCGGAATCTACAACAGCGGTTCCTATTTCCTGTCCTTGGGAAATCGGATCGACGGTCTGTATGAGCGGGTCAAGGCGTGGGTAACGAGGTCGGGCGAGCCGATGGATGACACTCGGCGGTACTTTGATCTGGTCGCTCGCAAGGGTATTGATTCTCCCGAGGCAGAGGCATTCGTCAGCGCTCGTCCTGAAAACGCAGCGCTGCAAGATCTGGCCGCCACGCTGAAGAAGCAGGAGTCCCTGCGGACCAAAACGAAGAACGCCGACTGAGGTTAGCGCCGGTGCATGATGAGGGCTGGAACTGAGTTTCAGCCATGCGCCGATGGAAAGACGGGCTCTGCAGTACGCAGAGTCTGTCTACCGCCTCATTCTTTCTTCTCGCTACAACTTTCGTCCCAATGCAATCCCCGCATTCAAGAAACGAGAAACCAGCCATGTCGCAGGAAAGCAAAGAGTTCCAGGTCGTCCCCTTGCATGACCCCCGGATTGGGTTCACCAGGGAAGAGTCTCGTGAGTTCATGTCCATGGGCTTCGATACCATCCAGCTCCTCGTCGTCATGCTTACCGAACCCGCCGGACTGAGGGAAATGTTCGCGGAAATGGGGAAAGATTTCGACGACGTGGTTCGCCGGATCAAGTCTGTTCTGCCCGCCGAGGTGCTCGCCGAGGTGGAACAGATGGTGCGTGAGCAGCAGGAATCTCCTGAGTAGTCACCTGCGGGCAGTGTCGTTCGGCCCCATGTTACCAGCCGAGGCCGGTAACATGGGGCCACGTGGACTAGTGATAGATCGGTCGCTATTCTCTTGGGCTTTCAGAAACATAGTTACCTTGAGCTTCTCACTAGCGATCAAGGGAGATGCAGCCCTTTTTCTTCTCTTCTCTTCCTCCTCTTTCGCTCCGATGAAATATAGTAGAATGTGGCGGCTTTGCGGCTTTTACCTATCGGCCTGATGCGTCAGGCCGATAGGTAAGTGGCGGCTGACGGCTGTCGTCACTGCGTGACAACTCGCGTTTCGCGAAATTCATGAGACGTAACCCGCAGTCTCGGCGTACCTGAGTTTGCAGGCATGGTCCAAGTTGCTTACGCACCGGTCCACGTTGAAAACGAATCGGGTCTGGTGCCTGTCAAAGCTGCGACCACATGGGCATCATCAACTATCGTCAACATATTGTGCATGTATGTTCTGCGAAGCAATTGCGCAGAAACCTCCAGCCCTGCACGTCGCCCGGTAACCCGTACGATTCTGTCTAGACCAGTATGCACCAAACGCTCGCCACGCTGATTGACAAAAAGCGGTCCACTATCGGGGAGACCGCGAAGCCGCCGTTCAATCAGCCAGGCATTAACAGCTTCCCTTGCGTTGCCCAGTGCGAGCGCCCGCTTGATGTAACCGCGACCGACAATCAAAGACCCGCCAGACTCATCGATACCTACATGTTCTATGTCCAACCAGGAACACTCGCTCAAACGCAATCCACAATAGAGAAAACAAGTCAGAATCGCTCGATGTTGCAACAGTGATTCACGCTCTACCGCTTGCATCAGACATTGTTGTTTCGCGCCCGACAGTATTTTTTTCGATCGTCCTTCTACCGAATCCCGATAAATCAATGGACGATGAATTCCGAAATAGTCGAGAAACTGTTCGATGGCAGTCCAAACTGCATTCATGGAAGCGATAGTGGAACCCAACTCTCTCAAGTAAGTCTGATACTGCCCCAGCATCGCAGCTGCTTCACGTTCTTCCGCGACGAAGCGGTGAGCGTCACCGGTTTTTTCTACGAATAAGAGAAATTGTGTGACCCTGGAAATGTAGGCACGTTCTGTATTGCGGGCGAGTGCCCGCGAACTCAGCAACTGGCAATACTCGTTTAGCATTGTATGAAAGATTTCTGATTGCATATCGAATTTCTCCGCTTCAAATGAAAGGCAGACCCGCGTTTTTTTGTTGTTTGTTTGGAAATTTTTGTGAATTGAACTGAAAAACTAAATTGCCTTGCCAGACACAGATCCCGGCAGCTGCTCGATGTTATGGAGCTTGGAGGAACCTATATTTTCATTTCCTGGACTGAGTGATTTGAAAAGCTTCCATCCGTTGGATAGATCTGTTAACGAATGCGAGCGCGCCCTTCTCACGAGTATGCCGTTCATACTCAAGCAGTTGATAGGCACGGGTGGGATCATGTGGTTTCAAGGCTTCTGCCGCTGAATGGAGCCCGGCACAGTATTGAATCAATTCTTCCCTCGTTGCTCTGAATTCTTCCAGCAGTCGGGTGAGCTTGATCGCTTGTTGACCTGGATCCCTCTCGGCCACTATATCAGCAAAGGTTTTCTGGAAATCCCAGGCGTCTCCGGACAAGGTTCCTTTCATCGCCGGTGGTGCTGAGTGAATGTCTAAGGGCGAGCCGTCATTCTTGAGACCGAGAAGCCTCGCTCTTAACTTGGCTACTATATCCGCCTTTTGGGCAGCGAGATTTGGAAAATCCCGGTTGTTGCTTTCGAGCACGCTTTGCCTGCGTAATCCGGGCAATTTATCATAGTCTTTAGGCCGACTTGTCGCATCGATAAACACGTATTCACCAGTAGTACTATTAAAGAGGATTATGTCGCCCCCGGCCATGTCCAGGGGTGTATTATTCAGGCGTGCGCATTCGAAACCGCGCTGGCGTGGTGTTTTTCCACCAAATTCGGGTACGGGGGTGTCCAAGAGATCATCTAAGCACGCAGCAATCAAACTCTCTGTTTGGTTCCCTCCGCTCCTCACTGGAGGTGGCGAGGCCTTTTGTTCGGCCAAGCGCTGCTCCAACCAGGCTTTGAACTCGAGTCGAGCCACTCGAAGTTCTTCGATCAAAATCTTTCTTTCTTGCTTGAGCGGGGCCGGCACCTCCTCTGCTGCGTCCTCAAGTTTTGCTTGTTCAGCACCGGCATCGCGCAATCGTCGCCGAAACTTCCTTTGCACGAACCTTTCAAAACTTTCGCCGGGTCTCCCTTCATTGGCAAAATCAGTAATAGTTTTAATCAAGTATGCCAGGTTACTACTGTCGATAAGACGCTTGGCGCATTTCGTCTCCAACGAGTCAGCCAACAATTCAAGCATTGCAAATGGTACGCCAGGGCTTAGCATCCGCTCCAGGGGAACGAATTCGGTTAATCCACTAACCTTCAGAAGACGTCGAATAACTTCAGCCCGCAATACAAGTTCAGGGCTTGCACTCAGCTCCGACAACGCTTTTCCTGCTTGTTTCAGCCTCCCCGGTGGTACATTCTCCAGTTCATTCTTTAACGCTTCAATTAACTCAGCTCGTTGCCGCGGATCTAGCCCTGAAAGCGCACTATCCAGCTGTTCTATCTTATCGTTGATCGAACTATAGTCTGTTTTCTGTGCAAGCTTGTTTGCCACTTTATCGCCGCCGGAAGAAGGCGTAACCTTTTCTATCGGCGTTCCAAAAGGCTCCTTCCCTTGCTCAACCTGCTCGGGTTTGGCTTTTTCCTTAGGAGTTTCTTCCGGTTTTCTTTCTGGTGGTTCCTTGGTAAGCTTCTCCGCTTCGACACGACGAAGCCACTGGTAGTATGGTTTTCGCTTCTCCAGGTGCTGCCCTTCCAACAGTTTTTCCACCACTCTGGCAGGAACACCCGACTCTATCAGTGCACCAACCACATCAATTTCGCGAAGTGCAAGACTGAAATCGTCAGGACGCCCGAGATAATCGTTTGACATTGCTGCACCTTCTTCGGAGAGGAGAAACTGAGCGCGCCCCTGAGAAACATCACCGGTTCCCTTGCTTCGCTGGTTTGCGTGAATCAATCTCTCCTCGAAAAAGATTATCGCCTCCTTAGCCAGCAATGCCCTTCCTGCGTCGGTCTTCTGCAAGCTTTCGATGTACGCCTTTTCCTCTGATGTTGTATTGCGCGCTTGCCCGTTTTCCTCAATGCTTGTGGAGTCATGAAGGGAAAATCGTCTACCGCCGGATAACCGAATAACAACCTCGGGAGTCTTCACTTCACCACGAACATGTTGACCTTCGGTATGTTCGCCGTAATTAGCGTTATGATTCGCCAACATCTCCGAAAGAGCGCGCTTGACTGCTAGAGGATCCGCCAATTCGGCCAGCTCCAGAACCACCGGCCGGCGAATAACACTCACGTCGCCTTTATAACTTCCACTCCCTTCGACGATGCGTTGTGCCTCCAAATAGTCTCCTCGTTCCATCGCTTCCATAAATAATCTGGTGCGCGCAACTGCAGGATGCGCATCGGATGCAGGCGCCGCCCCCAGCTCGAAGCCGTTCTCAAGAAAAAATTCGCTGAAGATTTCGCGTACACCTTCGACTCTTGCCGCCCGGACCGCCACGGCTTCCAAATCAGTGTTGCGTAATAACTCTCCTAATGCCTGGCGCTGCTCCTTCGTGATGTCCTTTCGCAAAAGTGGTTCCAACATTCGCTCAACGAGTGCCCTCACTTCGGGCTTTGCCGAAAGAATGGACGACAAGGCCGCATCAGTCAGTTGTCCGTTTGCGAGCGCAGCTTTGTAAGAGGCTAAGGCAATCGGTGATATTTCGCCCGCTCGGGCCATCTTAAACAAGGTCTCCAATGTAACTTTGCTTATGCGTTGATCGCCGGGAAGTGAGTCCTGCATTTTCAAAACTTCCATGATCTCCATCACCGCAGGGCTTCGAGATACGGACAAAGCGAAGGCCGTATCTAAACTCAGCCGATCTTCCCTGACATATTTTTCAAGCGTCTTAGCGGTCTCAATTGTCCGCTCAACTCTAAGCTGCAGCCCGGATGCAGGCCTGTCCAACTCGATGGCAACAGATTTGACGACAATTTCGCGAGCTAAACCCGTCAATCCAAAAATCTTATCCAAAGTCTCACGACTAATACGCCCTTGCAACCCGGCATTCCCGAGAGTTTCTATTTCCGCGCCAGTGCATTCCAACAGCTTCCCGAAGGATTCTTTGCTTAGAAACTTAGCTTGAAGCAGATACCTGATCGCTGTTTGAGTTGATAGAGGCAATTTACCAACCGCTTCCATTTGTGATGGCGAAATCACTCCCTCACGTAGAGCACTTATATATGAGTAAGCACTGTCCGCTGCAACGTTTGTTAACGTGAGAGCAACCTGTTCCAGCGAGATCACGGGGCGCTTAAGCCCTTCTGACGTCTTCCCTCTCAAACCATCAGCAATGGCAATTTGATCAGTATTCCGCAAGTCCAGAAAACGCTTAAACACCGCAGGTGTTGACGCAGTATCAGAAATGAACCTGTCCAGAACTTCTAAGGCGGATTGCTGCTGCTTGCCGTCAAAGCTTAATACGGTAGTCAGGGAGCTATGGTCGAGCATCCCCCGATTCAAGCCTGACACAATGGTATCAAGCTTCGGCTTAGGCAGACTGAATAAAGCATCTATGGCATCGTTACTGGTGCGAAGTAGTTCCTCTGCTGCTCGACCTTTAAACTCGCCGCTCTTAATCCTTGTAACGACCAGATCTATCAGTGCCGCCGGCAGCTTGAGAATGCGCTCAAGCTGCGCACTGGTAAGGTCTTTGGGCTCACCGCCTTCTAGCGCTTCCTTTTGCTCGGCAAGAAATTTTCGAGTTCCCTCTGATACTCCGCTTCTTTTGTTCGCCGGATTTAGAACACCTGTGGGCTCCGTGCTTTCTCGTTCGAATGCAAGCTTGGCGTCGCCTAGTTCTTCTTCTGCACTTCTAGCAGGTTTCTGTTGCTTGGCTTCAGTAAGTTCGCTATGTTTTCTCGATTCCCCGGCGTAAGCATCACGTTCAATTGGATTCTTCGCGTACTCCTCAAACATCTGCCGATTGCGCTCATTGATCCGCGCCAGCCTCTCTTGCAATGCAACTTCCAGTGTCTTGCAAGCTTGAGACGGGCTAAATGATCCCGGACTTTGATTTCTGCGCTGTGACCATAGCCTGTACTGTTGCTCTACCTGCTCCGGAACACCCTCCGGGAACAACCGTTGCTTCAGAGCTTCTCCCTCCTTTGAGTTGTACATCTCAAAGAAATGATCAAGTCCCTGCTTTGTCGCAATTCTGTCCATTGTTGATGCAATGAACTGTGCTTCTCTAGTGAAAGCGTTGGACTCAGCAGCAATTGATTTCGAGAATTTGATACCCTCAGCAAGTTCCATCGCCGTTGCAATTCTGGCGCTCCCCCAGGGCTGTCCAGAAACGGGATCCGTTCGAAGATCCTTCAGTTTGCTCACGTCGTTGATGAACTCTTCGGTTACTTTTCGGCCGGTCAATTCCGCAAACTTCTCGACCGCTCGAGCGACATTTCCGCCAGATTGATGTAGCGCTAGAGCCGCAACTTCACGCGCCTGAGCGTGGTGTATCAGTTCATGGAACAAGGATTCCTTCAAGGCCTCGCCCTGACCGCGCCCGAGCAACAATTCTCCAGGAATATGGATGGCACCGCTACCAAAATCATAACCGCCTGCTGCACCAATCATGGTGCGCTCAATTACGAGCTTTATTGGCGGAAGCCCATTTGCATTGGCAAATGCATTGATTTCTTCAAGTAACTCAGCCGTTCTTTGGTTGGCGATTTTGTCTAACCGCTGCTCCATCGCATTTTGCTCTGCTTCGATCTTTTCCAGTCGCTGCCTTGCCGCTCCTAAGGCATGGTTTGGATCATTTTCCAGCTGCAGCAGTCGTTCTGTGATCGCCTGCTCGGTCAGTCCGCTGCCTCTTGATTCTTGCACGAGTTTGTCGCGAGTCTTCTTAGCGAGGCTCTCGTACTCAGCTCGAGTGGTCGCGGTATCGGACGCTAAACGCTCAAGACGATTTAGTTCGCGTTGATAATTTTCCGCCCAGCGGGATTGAAGTTGATCCATCCGCGCTTCAAACTCACCAATCGCCTTTCCGCTGAGTTCAGGATATCGAGCCTGCAGGTCGCGGAGCTGTTGTTCCGTTGGTCTTGGCATTTCCGGGTGATACACATCGCGAGCGCGCCCGGTCCGTCCGGCCCTGTCACCGCCCGTCTCCGTGTCGTTGAGCTTCGCTGCTAGCGGTCGTTCGTTCGCTCTCACAGGAGTAGAGGAGTCTCGAGGAGCAATCCCTAGCTCCCCTGCAGGCAAATTGGATTTGCGTGAATTTGCAACCCAATCAGGCGCCTCAAACCCGTGCAACTCCTTCGCCAAGGCTTTATCCGGCACGAACTTGAATATCTCGCCGCCAGGTGAAGTCACCTCAAACGTCCCGTTCATTCCAGGCTTTACGACATAGCCTTCATTGTGGAAAAACAACAACTGCTTTTGGAGTAGCTCAGGTGCACTGGAGTGATGTTGTGGTTCCAATTCATAAAAGATTGTATTCTTATTCGGTGATGGACGGAACTTGATATGGTGGCGGGCCATGATGGCCATCGAAACCACCAGAGGTACCCATTCACCCAATGCCTCAGGTGCCAATGGATGAGCAAGAGCCTCTCCTCCATTCTGTTCCACAGTGAAGACCGTTAGATCCGCAAGCTGTGTGAAGAATTTGCTGGCAAACCCTTGGTTGATTTCCTCTGCCCTTGCTAAACCTCTGGCAAGATCTCTCATCTTGCCTGGATTGACCGGCAATACACGGCCTATAGTGTTTTGTGTCAACGGACTGAGAAGCTTACCAATAACTTTTGCACCACCCATCGATACAATCAAGAATGCCAACTCGTGGGCGTATTCTTTACCGTAAATGGTGGCAACTTCGGTACCTGTCAGTTTACGCATGCTATGTGTTTCAGGATCAAACACCTCCTTGCCGATCTCGCCATAGAGCGACCGATCGTTCCTGAAGCCCAATCCGTACATCGCTTCGACAGTAGCTTCGTGAGCAACCTTGCCGGCTAACGGCGCACCGAGGAAGCCGAGAGCGAAGATGACTACCGACCCGGTACCGCAAGTAAGTGCCATAACAGCCGCGCACGCTGCCAGAGACGCAATGATTGGCGCGATGTCCTTGACCCAGGAGGTCTCATCGAATTTTCCGTCTTTGATGGTAGAAAGAGTCCTTAAGATCGCTCCGTTTTCGGAGGTTCCGGGAGACAATAGCTTGACTATTTCTTTTAGCGCTTTTATACGTTGCTCTAATTGATCAACGGTCAGTTCATCAACTTTCGGATTGCTCTTCAGCGCGGCGAGCGTGCGCTCCATGGTGGTCATGACCTTCGTGGTTTGAGCTAGATCGTACGGACTAATTGATTTCAGTTCGTTTTCAATACAACTTGCTCTGAAGCGGGCAGCGTGCACAAACTCTTCACCACGTGTGCCGACACTCCCGTGTAAGGACATTTCGATAATCGTATTGCTGTGGAAGAGCAACTTGCTGGAAGTGCTCTGCAGCTTTAGTATTTCCGGCACCCCGTCGATTTGCTCAAATAGCATCTTCCGCGCCGCGTCTGCATCTGCCGCACGAAAGCCGTTAGGCGCGGTACCCTCAATTTGAGATAGTTGCGACAAAGCTGACTCCAGGGAGCCGAGCGGCTCCGGAGGCTTACTTTGAGCTCCAAGCCCGGCTATATTGAGGCGATCGAATGCACCGGGAACCTGTGCAAAACTATCCGGCGCCAGTTTCGCGAGAACCGTTGGACCGTATTTCTTAACCATTTCCATCAAATGGAGATCCGCATCTTTTTGGTTAACATGGAGCAGCTTGAAGTGATTACCCACGTCATAAGAGACCTCAAAGAACATAGCCTTCTGCGCTCGCTGTTGCAGGTCTTCGCGTTGCGTTTTTATCAACTCGTCAAGTTCATTGAGCCGCCGAACATTTTGTTTCTGATTTTGTTTAAAATCGCCGTTATAGTCGGTGCGATAAAAAGTGTCCGTGTACCAAGCGCCTATGCCGGGAGATTGTTTGCTGGTGTGGTTGCAGAGCCACTTCAAGTTCAAAGCGCGAGTGTTGTCTGTATCAGCAATATTCCGTTCCAGATCGCTTATTCCCAGGGCGTACCTGCTATCTTCAGTTAATGATCGCACATTCTTGAAGAGAGGATTGTTTGGAGGATTATTTGCATCGGTCGTTCCCTTGACGAGTTGACCTATTACTAGTCTGATGTCCAATTGAACCGGGCTACCAGTTAGTGCTTTTCGCTGTTCCGGCAACAAGGCGTTTAAGCGGATTACATTGGCGAGGACATCTTCCACGACATGCTTTCCATCTACCCCTTCGCCAGTGTAGTTTTGAATAGCACGCCGGGCATTTTCGAAGAGTTCTTCATCGGGTCTCTTAATTCCAAGATCCTTAAAAATGCCAGCTAACGGTCTGGAAATACCAGCGCGATAAAGTAGCTTGATCGCTGCTTCATTGGTTTCCAAATCGAAGGAGCGATTCTGAACATAGTCGGTGAGCTTTTCGAGGAAGTCGTCTTGTTGCTTCTCCAATGCAGGCCAGTTACGCCTGTTGTTCTTTAGTTCGGCAAAAGCCGCATCCTGAGTCTGCTTGCTGCCGGAGCCAAGAAACGAAATTAGTGTAACTGCGGATTGATCGTGAATTTTCGCCAGCAACGAGGGATCAACGTCAGCACTTCTTTCGCGCGGGAGCAGCTTAACTGCAGCCGAGAAGGCTTCAACATCCGCCGGTGAGCACCACTTGGATACAGCGGTGAGCGCCACCATGGCTGCGCATTTATCATTCAAATCTTCAGAACCGAGCTTACCTCTTAGAGCGGCAAGCATAGTCTCGCGAACATCCGCAGGTATCCGGTCAACAATCGCTTTCAATTTCAAGGCAGATTGTTCAGTAAGGTGCATCACGAAGCATTGGCAATCGTCGCTGGTCCAATTAGCGCTATTGGCAGTCATGGCGTCAAGAGCGCTCTTATATTGCTGTGAAGTGCGATCTTTGCTTGACAGGCGCACAAACTCCTCACGTAACAGAGTGGACACCGCCACGGGCGGCGCGGTGTCCCGGCCGGCGACCCCACCAAGAGCCTTCAAGAGTCCGTAGGAATCACCATAAAGCTTGTGCGTCTCCAATAAAGTCTCGTAGATCTTGATTCGATTTTCAGGAAACCTCGCAGCATCTATTAAAGCGCCTTCGGTACCGTGCGAAGGGTGATTAGTTAATCGACTTAGAATTCTAATTGCACCAATATCGCCATCTACAGCCATTCGACCAAGCGAGCTCAAATGGGTTGAAACCACCGATTCATTGAGATGTTCAGAATACAATTGCGCCAGGTAAGGTGAACCGCTTCGACTCACTTCCATCGCAGCGACCAACCCATCCATGGTCACACTATTGTGGCCACCGCGCAGCGCTAAGCGAAAAGCCTCGTCTAATGACTTGTGCAGATGTTCTCGGCCAGTCTCTCTTGCATTTGCCAACCCGATGGCCATCATCGTCGCTTCTTGTTCCGTGATCAGGCGGCGCGGGCGGAAATCTTTGTTGTGCCGGTTGGCAAATGCCACCTCATCAGCGTTTTCCATCGCCGTCGTCAATGATTGCAGTACCTTAAGTTGCAATCGCTCACTCTGTTGCGGGGATAAGAGCGATACATCAATAAGAAAACCCCTTCCAGTCACTAGATAGTCATATCGTCCACTCTGCCGGCCAGGCATCAGCGTCATCAACAACGCGGTACGGGCTGTTTCATTCCCTTCCTTCATTTGTTCAATGAGCCGATCAAGCTCCTCTTCTACTTTCGGCGGAATCTGATTGGCGCCCGGCTCTTTATTGTCGGTCTCAAGTAATTCGTTTATTCTTTTGATGGAGGTGGCTGGAGCAACCCACAAGAGGAGCTCATCTGCCCCTGGATTCTTGCTGCTTTTCTCAACAATCAGATCGGCCAGTGCTTGCTCAAAATCTTTAGCCTGCGCATCCGGTCTTAAAGACGCTGCGATTCGGTCA
The DNA here is from genome assembly GCA_021732565.1 of Candidatus Obscuribacterales bacterium. Lineage (GTDB taxonomy): Bacteria > Cyanobacteriota > Vampirovibrionia > Obscuribacterales > Obscuribacteraceae > JAKFUT01. The sequence continues at coordinate 11,737 of JAKFUT010000193.1, read as the reverse complement.
ATTCGCCACTGATCTAACAAGCTGTCCAAGTCATTGAAAGCATTAGACGACTTTATTTGCTTCATGGCGTCGGCTCCTTTCAAGCCCCCCGCCTGCACAGAATCAATTAACTCGTTGAGCTTGTCGATACCGCCTACCGTGGCAGCTATTTTCTGGAAAAATTGCATCGCCTGCGGATTGTCGTCTCTTCTTGCCAAAACGCGCAAGCGGTTTAGCATTTCCGCTGCATTTCGCATCGAACTGGCCTCAGTGGTGCTGTCCTTGATGGTCAGCATGCAGTGGACCGCATCGAACACGCGCACCACGTGGCTAAAATCATCTCGATTGGTTACGGTGAGCCGGTCAGCATTTTTTAGCCGTAGCTCGTCAATTGCATCCTGTCGTGTGCGCTGATTCACATCAGGTGAGGGGTTCTGAGTCCTTTGCAAGAAATGTCGATAGGCCTGATCAACCATCTGATAACTTGAGATCGAGCTTTCCCTGGCTAGGGCTCTGGCGTCATCTGCAAGCACTTCATTCAATAGCGTTTTATCGGCGAGCTCAATGCTCCGTCCCTCAATCGAAGCCAACTGAGCTAACGCTTTAAGCTCGGCGTCAACATCACCCGTTTTTTGCGCTTCGGAAAGTTCTGTGGCCGCTTTGATCGCGATTATTTGTTGCAAGATATGGTAAGCAGATTGATCTTTGTTGTTTACAACTTGCTCCCGTAGACAGTCGATGGCTTCTTGTCTAACAGCAGGATTAGTAGTGCGCATAAATGCAGTTGCAAAAAGACGGGTTGCATCTCGTGCATCGAGTGGTCTTGCCCGATCACGCAAGGGCTGCTCTTTGAGAAGGCCTTCTGCTCCTTGAACTAACGGAACCGGCGGAAGGACTTGCAACGCTTCAATCGCGTAGTTCTCAGGCAATTTGACTCCTGCGTCTGTTGCTCGTTGCGCTGTAGACCGCGCATCGAGTGGCCGAGATACATCGGTAAGCAAATCCTTATTTGGTTTTCCCTCAAGTCGAATTTCTCCGGCGGGGGCCGGGCTCAACTTCTTCAACCCGACAATCGCTGCTAACTTCTCCGCAATTCCTCCCTCGGCTGGCACTATTTTTGACTGAACCAGCACACCAGTCTCATCGTAGTGATCGACTTGCCTTCCCGAGAGTACTTGTTTTGAACCGTCTGCAAATTCCGTCGTTCTAGATACAGCTCCGGTTTGGTGGTTGAAATGCGAGTAGGAAAGGCTTCCATCGGCATTGCGCGATAAATTGCCCACCTTCACTGCTGCCGGAGCACCAGGGCAAGTAATCTCCCAGTCATTTGAGGATCCAACTCTTTGAAAAATGCGACCGTCAAAGGTGTGTAACTCATTCGGGCCGAAATCCTCAATACCATAGAGAGTTTTCTTCTGCTGATCACTTTGTTTTAGGTCTTTTTCAGAGACATCTCCGTCCATTTTCTGAGTTAAGAGATCGCCTCCCTCTTCAAATTCCCGGGTATCCTCGTGAGCTTCAAAAATTGCCATAGATCCGTTTCTCCTCGATTCACAGAGCCAACCCTTAGTGACGCACTTCTCCTCTATTGAAGTGAATCGAAGTAAACCAATTCAGTGTTCCTTCTTTGGCTGCCATGTCCTCAACGTCCATACAAGGGAGTAGTTCTGACTTTCTTGAAGGCGCACTAGTTTCAGTGATCGCGGCGACCTTTCCTTTGTAGGAAATTTGAGCACATCCAGCTCTCTTAACTACTTTCCTGAGCCTGTTCAGATCGTCGTTGTCGAGAAGCAAGGCGTAGACCGAAGACACCCGTGAATCATCAGAGATAACATTAGACATTGAACTTCCCCCACCTGGCTAGACCAAGTTCAGAATGAGGACAGAACATAAATTCAAAATAAATTGGTAGATAGAAACACCAAAGATACTTTGAACGAGGAAGCGCCCAACTAAGTGTTCGTTAGGTTTCTTTGCCAGTAACACACGGTGTCACCAAACGGCAGGGGCGACTGACTGAGCTATGTCAGCCGATTATCCGAACAATTCCATGTCAATGATCTGGGTCTTCTTTTGACGAGTGGTCGCGAGGCAGAGTAAACCAGAATTTGCTTCCCTGCCCCGGTTCGCTATCAACACCTATTCGTCCACCATGGGCTTCTATAAGAAGCTTGCAAATTGCCAGACCCAGACCGCGGCCTTCGTGTGGCCTGCTTTGATGGGATGTTGCCTGGTAATATTGCTCAAAGATGCGCACGTGTTCGGATGGGGGTATTCCAGGACCGTTATCGGTGACAATGATTTTTACGTACGCGGTTTCGGTTTCGAGGTCAATGCGAATGAGAGCACCCTCCGGGCAATATCTGATTGCATTGGATACCAAATTTAGTACCACTTGCATAACTCTTGCTCGGTCAACTCTCAGGACAACTTCGTCAGGTAAGCTCGAGCTGAGCGTCATCGATCTTGCGTCGGCGGCGGGGCGTGATAGTTCGAACACGTCGGCGAGGAGCTCGCAGATGTTTGATTGCTTGAGGTCAAGCCGGACAGTGCCATCCTTGAAATTGCTAAGGTTCAGCAGGTCACGTACTAGCTGCTCCAGCCGATCGAACTCCCGCCTCATAAGAGTGATAAGGCGCTTGCCTTTTTCCGTGAGGATGCCATATGATGCACCGTCCAACATCTCCGACATAAGTCTCAACGACGCCAATGGAGTACCGAGGTCGTGGCTAACCATATTCGCTACGTCTTCCTTCAACTTTCCGAAGCGATATTCATAAGTGATGTCCAGTAAATTTGCGATCAGAATTCTCTGACCTTCCAACGAGCCCCATAATAGAGACAACTGGGCTACTTTGAAGTCCGAGTTTTTGCATAGCAATCTAACATCAAGTGAGGAGTTCAGGGAGCGGTCAAATATTGTCGCTCCGTCTGTAAATGTCTTGCCGGTTTCCAGATCTGCAAGGAGTCCGGTCAAATCTAAGCCTACGGATTCCTCATGGTCCCATCCGGTAATGAGTTTGAATGATTTGTTAGTAGCAATTATCTTTAGAGTTGCGTCGACGAGGGCAACACCAACTGGCATTAAATTGAGAAGCTCAAGACTCAGGTTTTTCGAATCACCAGGCTGGGCAGCGGTAGTCGTTTCGAGGCTATCATTAATAACTGAGTTGGTCCGTGATGGTGTTTCTCTGAGCTTCAAACGTTCCAGCATCAAAAGCGCTATCACTAACCAGATTGGATAAATGGCAAGTCCTTGCGCGTATTGCTGCACTCTCAACAGCAGATTCAGGACGGCACCCCGCACTTGATCTACGCATTGAGATAATTTGACAAGGTCATGCCGTCGCTGCACATTCGAAAGCGCGCCAGAATCTGCGTTTTTCTGCATATCGGATTGAACGGTGATCAATTCACCATATCTGAAACTGACCTCGTCAAGATCTTGTTTTGCCAGAAAAGTGCCTAAGAAGTTGATCCGGCTCACGTCGGCCAACTGATCAATTGCCGGGTTTAGGCTTCTCACAGTCGTGATGCTTAGTTCACTGGTACCAAGCTGGTCTAACCGTTCCGTGAATTGAGCAATCCGAAGGAGGCTTGCTACGCATGTATTTTGTTTTTGGCAAAGCCAAAGCTGCACTGGCAGGGTAAGGCACAGCGCGACTATTGAACCCCAAAACACAACGCTGTTTTTCTTGGGATTCACTTTTCCTCCAGGAGCTGGGATACCTTGTTTCACTGTGAAATCCGCTGATCCCGTTTATTATATCTCCACTAACAGCCCGGAACTATTGAAAGCCAAGCAGCCAACACAGTTGCTGTAGTTCTTTGTCCGGCATTCCTAACATCTGCGCCAACTGACCGGCTGATAACACCGGGTTCGCATCTCAGAAAAATGACTTCAGTGTTTATCTTCAATTTACGGAGCCGACCTATCGTCTAAACGAGAAAGACAAATCAATTTCACAGGTGATCGTATCTGAAAGGAAACGGAGACGGAATATACAACGGGTTGTCTGATGGATCCGCTGTTTCGATCCATCAACGATCAATCGTTTTAAAGAAGAGCGTGTAACCAAGATTGTCGATGAGGCAAAAGTTCAGCAGTAAACTGGCAACCCTTTGCTGAAGTCAATTAATGGTTGTCTGTATTTCTCTATCATCCGAATGCCGCTGCTTACTAATAGCAGCGAACCTTTGAATGCAACCTATGCCAGCATGGTGTCGCGTCTTTGTTGTAGCGGAATACCGTTGGCGATGATTGGTTCGACTAAGAGTAAGTCATATTCACACAAGCTAAGCGCGGCACCGACATAAAATCAACCCGGAGGAAACACCAAATGCCAGAAAACAAATCAGATCTCAGTGAGAACAAGGAAAAATCGAATGAGAAGGCAGGAGAGTCATTTAGCTTCTTAGGTCTACTTCAAAACGGCGATAAGTGGAACACCGGTCGGCTCAATGAAGAATTCAACACAGCTGTGAGAAACTTGCCGCGGATTGAGATATCGGCAGACAACGCATCCCGAAGTGGAAAAGCAAACGAAAGCAAGGCGGAACAGACCAAGCCTACGAACGATTCCGCAAAGGAACCGGCGGCCAATACAGATAGAGACGGCCGGGTGGTAAGGTTTGGTATCACTGAAATAGCCTATGAGGATAAAAGCCTTTCAGAGATAAATTCGATTAAGTTGCCTAGCGGAGAAAGATTTGACAAACGTGATGGCATGGTATTTCGTGTTGACAAAAATGGTGAGATTAAGGAGAAAATGACCGATCTCAATGGGAAGATCTTAGCCACAGGTGCCGGTTTCGAAATTGTGGAAGCCACTGGAAAACCAGTTTCCGACCACTCAATCAGCGGGTTGAGCGAAAATGTGGACTGGCAACTTCAACGGTTGAAGGAAAAAATGGACATGGCTGATAAGCCCACGTTTGTGTCAGCAGTCAATGATGCTCAACGCGTAGTGAAGCATGACGGTGCGTCATTTACATATGATGCTAAGGATCCGGCCAAGCTGAAAGGGGTCTCAATCAAAGATGAGGAAGGGAAGACAATCGCTTATGAGACAAAAGCTGGTGGGGTTATAGTGTTCTCCCAAAACGGAAATCCTGTAAAAACTCTTACAGATCTGAACGGCTCTATTAGACCCACTGCGGCTGGTGTGGAAATTGTCGATGGAAACGGCAAGGGAATGCTACTTCTGTCAATCGGCAGTTTGCGCGACAATTTTGCCTGGCAAGCTCAGATGATTCGGGATAGTCGGCCAGAGAAGAAGTAATGTACGATGGTCCGTCGTTATTTGGATGTTAGCACGAGTTTTCCCAACAAGTTGTTGAAGCCCGACGAAGCCTGCCATGAACAATTACCAACCTGGTGCCGTGGACCGTCCGGGGCTCCTTCCAATGGTGCACCCGGCGGCGGTGTTTTGGTCAAAGTGAGTTTCCGTCCCTTTGATACATCGGTGGCATAGAGGAATGCCTTTTCGCCCGCGACGAGCTTCGGTCCATCTTTGTTGAGCACCACCTGCTTTAATTCTGTACGAAGCGTTTGAGGTCTAAAGAGCACCACCTGTTCAAATAATCCATTGTCCTCGCCATTCTCCAGGATGGCTCCGTCAAATCGCTGTGCCTTTAGTAATTGGCCCACAGTGTGTGGAGACTTTGAAGTACCCGATAGTTCAATCTCCACGTAACCATGCGGAATGCTCAAATAGAAATACTCCGACGGATTGCCGATCTCAAGAAAACTAATTTGATTTCTGCTGAAAGAAAATGCAATTCCGTTTGGTGGTACGTTGCCGTCAAGTTTTGTGCGAGCACACTTTTTAAAATACTCCCGGGATACGAGCCTTTGTGAGGTTAGGGGAACAAACATAGGCAACAAGAAGGGGGGTAGGGGTTGCCCGGTACCGTACCCGCGGGTGCATGTTAGTCCGTTGAGGAAAGGAAGATCAATATCTGCAGGTCGTAGAATTTTTAAGGACTCCGGGATTTCAGGAGAAAGAGCCGGCACAATGGTGATGTTGGTCGAGGGGACATGATCGGGTGATGGTCCTTGATCCAGATAAGCGGTGAGCGGAATGTCATTCACACCAATCAAGTCTTTGGCATCCGCTTCGAAAAGCGCAGTGAGTCTTTTACCGATTGAATCCTTGCCTGTGAAACAATCCAGCAGTTCTCTGGCGTGGCGAACTGCTAATGGAGCTCGATCACCTGAGCTGCCGCCGTTTAAATCAATGGCGGTGCGTGCGACTAGTATTGCTTGTCCGACCGCTTGATTGTACCGCAGGAGGTTCATGGAATTTGGACCATCGACCGAAGCAAAATTCCTGTACGCACATGGAGACAGGAGGGGAACCGACCGGAGGAGCAAGGCGGAGTTGATGACATGGGCAAAATCGGATTCTCGGGGCCAGTCTTTCACAGGCGAGGAATGAGCCTGAAAGCGTGCATCGAGCGAGTTCTTCCATGGCACAAAGGCAATCATCCTTGATCGCTCACTCACTTCCCTGCTGGCGCGCAGTGAAGCTTCAATGTGCGACATTAGTTCGGTTTCATCGAGGCGGTTTTGGTTTACAGATAGGGCTTCTTCAGATAGGCACCGGGCAATGGTAAGGTGAAGTAAGCAGAGATCCAGCGCCGTGGGCAAATTTTCTTTGGTTCTAGCTAATGCGTCCCTTAGCAATTTGGCATACTCGACTGTGCGACCAGCCTTAAGAAATGCTCCGTACTCGTTGACCTCGCGATGAATCAGTTTGCTGCTCAATTGATTGTTTCGCTTCTGCTCTTGTAATTCACGCGCGAGCAAAAAATCGACGAACTTTTCTAGCGATTTATGTTCCAAGGAAGCTTCTGATCTCCCTATCAAAACTGCGAGCGATTCTAACTTTGCAAGCGAGACCTTGTCCATCTCAACGACTGCTAAGCAAGAGAATGCATCGAGGCATTTCCCCAACAAAAGTTGAACCTCGTGTTCCCTAAGCAACTTGGACTCAATGGCAAGCAGTTGGAAATATGCCTTGAATTGATTGCCTCGACTAGATGCAGTTTCATCGTGCAGCCAATTCAGCAACGATTCTTCCGCTTCACGAAGAGTAGCCGTGGTTGTGGCTCGCTCTGAAAATCTGATTATAGAGTCCACATCTGGAGACGTTCTCGGCAGCGATCTCTTTCGTATGCCGGGACTCACTGTTCCATCAAAGTCGCTATGGAGCTGGAACAGGACTCCAAAGATCGCAAGCAAGAGAACTAATAGTGCCGAACTTTGTACGAAGCGTATTGACCATGGGGATTTCTTTGGAGGGGCTTGGATGCAAACCGATGATAAATCCATTGGCTTGCATTCCAGGAATGCTCTGAGCGTCGCGGAGACAGCTGAAGCTGAATCGAAGCGATGATCAGGATCCTTTTCCAGACAGCGGTCCAAAATCTGATTGAGTTGGTATAACTTTTCTGGACTATCAATCTTATCGAGTTTTGCATGTTGCTCATGAGAATGACGCGACAGATACTGAAATGGTGAATCACATTCAAAGGGAGCCACGCCGGTCAGTAACTCATAGAGGATGCAGCCGAGTGAATAAATGTCCGAACGATGATCGGCAGGGCGACCCATGCACTGCTCCGGTGACATATAACGGGGCGTACCCACAAGCGAGCCAGGGAGAGTCGTTGCCTCAGCGGTAAGATCTTTTACCAGTCCAAAGTCAATTAGTTTAACTTCCAGTTTCTCACTATCTACCAGAATGATGTTTTCTGTCTTCAGATCTCGATGAACCAGGTTAGATTTGTGAATCTGTGCGAGCCCGTCGGCTAACTGCTCAGCCAAAAGCACGGCAAGATCCACTGGAAAAGACCCTCCGTTACGAAGCCTTTCTGATAAAGTCGTTCCAACAATGAATTCGGTCACAAGAAAAGGAAAGCTGCCAACCAACACATCCATGGCATAAACCATCAGTACATTTGGGTGGCGAACCCTTGAAAGATTTCTGGCTTCTCTTTGGAGTCGTTTGATGTCAGCATTCTTGACATAACTGTGAAGGAACTTGATGGCGACCGTCCGGTTAAGTTCAAGATCTTGTGCCTCATAAACGGCACCCATGCCACCGGAGCCCGCCACTCGTATTACTTCATAGCGGTTGTTAAGTAAGGTGCCAGGGTTCAGGTTTGCTATGTCCACTGCCGATCCTCATGGCGTATCCTGCAGTCAAGTTCACTGTTCTGAGTTCGTCCCGGGACCAAATCCAATTTGCAGGGAGATGTCTTCGGTAACTCCGCCTCACCTGTTTCCCTAATACCCAGTTGGCCGCTTTTGTCTGTCCGGGAGTATGGCTGAAAGTGCAGACGTGGTAAGCGTGCGCCTTATGGGACATCCAAGCCGATATTGGTTCTTGGGACCGCACTGTTACATAGGATCTCAATCAGGACAGGAAACAAAGATTGAAAATGCTTGAGCATCAGTCGACTACGGGCGATTGTGCCGTTATGCGGTAGCCCATCCCTCGTTCGGTTTCGAGCAAATCATCCGCCATGATCACGCGCAGCTTCTTCCGTAATTTAGAAATGTGCATTCTGACGTTATCCAGGGAAACCTCGGCTTCTGAACTCCAGAGGCGGGAAAGCATTGATTCGGCAGTAAAGAACTCACCAGGATACTTCATTAGCAATTCAAGGACCAGGAATTCGTGCTTGTGAAGCGGCACGCTGCCACCTCCCAGTGAGATTGTTGCAGTTGGCCGGGTGAGAATCAGATTGCCTACCTTTAGCTCCTCACCACAAAAGCTCCTCGTCCTGCGCATAATGGCTTGTATTCTAGCTCTTAGTTCGACTCCGGAAAAAGGTTTTGTCACGTAATCGTCGGCCCCTGCCTCCAAGAGCCCGTATTCGCAAGATAGCTCATCCCTTCGACCGGTCAACATCAAGCAAGGCGTATTGAAGCCCGTTGCCCTCAAGTGCTTGAGTAAATTGGTTCCAGCGCTGGTTCCGAGATCCCAGTCTAGTATCATCGCGTCATACGCAAACTGGTCGATAAATAGTTTAGCTTCAGTAGCATTGTATGCGACGTCAACGTGATAACCGCTGTCCTCAAAGAGGTTCTTAAGGAGCCAGCACAACGATTGATCATCATCTACTACTAATATTTTTGGCATTTTCGCGTCTTATCTCAGCAAGCATAGATTGATGTACCCGGCCGGCACCGGTTTCAACATGCTCGGTTAAAGAACGACCAAATCAGCCCGTAACCAGTACTTTTTTCTGATTCAGTATGCTTTACGTTGGTTTTACGTTTTGCGAACATCATGCGTGGTAACCGGTAATGCTGGCAAGTGAATTTGACAAACGAACACAACTGAGGAAGAACGTATGAGTGTTGAAAGAGAAAATGATAATTCCCAACTTGAAGAATTCGAATCCAGTTCAGCGAGTTCGCTAAGTGAAGACCTGTGGCAGAACTTGTCTCAGCGTCGTCCCACCTATAATTTGTTGCACCGAAACGCGGAATATAAGGCCTCTCTGCCGATTGTCGACTTGGGAAATTGCCCTGACAAAGGAAGTGATAAAACCGGACTGGCCCCCTCAAGCAACGGCGGATCACAACAAGAACACATCTTGCCGCAGGAAATCAATAGTGAACCAGGCGCCTCCTCCAGCTCTTACATGTCGTGGCCGAGCAAGGAGGATGGATCAAGACACAACTCGCGGGAGGGAATCAATAGCGAATCCAACTCGTACATCGCTAGGCCTCGGCCGAGCCTCGAGGATTACAACGGATCAAGACAAATCTTGCGGGAGGGAATCAATAGTGAACAGATCTTGCCGCCGTCGGAGATCAAGATTAAACCGCCTGGCATCAGGTCTGGCAGCCCGGGGACCGGCAACGAATCAGGATCCAATTTGCCGCGGGAAATCAATATTAAGGACGATCCCTTGCAAGGTGAGGCGAAACTACCCGTCAATGACAACGGTGGCAGCCCGAGTGAAAAAGCCAGAAATTTGTTGGAATCAATTCTCAAAAGGGCTGAACATCGGGCACCGGTTCGCCTTCTTGAGCAGGATCATCTTATAAAGTTGGATCAAATTTGTACAATCCTTCCCACCGGAGACACTCTAACCAGATCCGGTGATGTCCAAACGCTAACCATGCCAAACGGAGATGAGCTTAGATTGTTTGGCGGAAGCAACGAACTGACCACCGACTCGGGTATCAAGGTATTGGTAGATAGTTCTGGAACGACACACTACAAATATCCCAATGGGGATTCGCTCTCCGTGCGCGGGGATCAGTTAGTCACAGTTGTACGCGGAAATAAAATGCTGTGTTTTGATAAAGACACCGTTGAAGTCCAGTTCTTACACCCAAGTGCTCCTTCGCGAAAAAAATGACAATGTGTCTGTGCGGCGTTCGGTCTCTCATTGAGGGACGCGTCGGTTATGTATAGCGCTCTTGTGCAGTCATCAGAGCTGTCATTCAAAGCTGCAAGAGGTTGATTAACCGGCAGCTGGAATGGCAAGCTCAGGATGGCACAAGAAAGAACAAGAACTGATTAGTCGGGGTTGGGACAGCAAAAGAAGCAAGGTCGGATAGTCGGGCTTGATTAGCTGTGCGGGTAAAAGGGGGATAGAGATGATAGCAAAACCACAACCCGTATCTGCAGATGAGCTTTCGAGAAGCGTAAAGACATCGGTTTTGGAGCTGAAGGCTCTCTTCTCGTCGGCCAAACGGCACACTGAATTGAAGCAAGCGGAACCGACATCAACGGTGGAGAGAAAAGTCGGGCTAGCTCCTCAACTCCAACTGTTGCCGGATTTGGGATTTACCAACTCGGATACGATCAATTGGTTCAGAGAGATTTGCCGTTAATGCAGCCCATGCCGACATAATTATCTTCGGGGGATCACATCTTATTCAACACGGACTCTTCGCCAACTTGTCGTCATCTCCATTTAGAGCCACCATGCTGAATGGCGGCGCTTTTGGCATGACGGCTGGTGCAGAACCAAGCGCGATGTCAAGAATTCTATCCGGTGAACTTGAGCAATCAAACAGTCACGTTCTACCCGTCCTCACATCTGCGCTGCCGGGAAGATTCGCCGTCATCGCGCTTGCGGACTATGTGCTTTACGCTCACACTACACCGGATTTGGTTACATTCTTTCGCCAACGATCACTTGTTGAATCACCTGAGTTTTCAGCTTCCGTCTCCATAATTCGGCCTGGTCACGGGACACTGTTCGACAATGGAACTTCCATGTTCCCGATCTTGAAGGCGCCTTTTGAGGCGACAGCACAAGCCTTACGTTATTTATTCCGGTAACGGTGTAGGTTGGCACGGACACGTTCGTTTAGCACGATCTTGGGCAGAGCAGGGTGGTCGGGAATTGGCGGTGGAGATTGGCACAAAACTCCAAAAGCTCGGTTTCGGGAAAGATCCTTTGTCGGCACTCAATTCAATGAGGTGCGAAAACAACTGTCTGCCTCATGCTGCTCGTGCATACGCATGTTTATTATCAATGCGCGCATCGTGTCAATATTGTCAGAGTGGAATAGTGTGGCATTATGTTCAATTTCATGTGCAAAACGCTTCACAAGAGCTTCGCTGACTTCCTTGTCTGAGTTCAGCTTGAGCTTCTCCAGAGTTTGATTGAGTTTACTCAACGAATCGGGGTGGACTAGTTCAGGCTATTTCCAATCTCGCTGATAACTCTCTTTTTCAGAGCCTCCTTCAATTCAGCACCGGGGTTAATTTTAAAATCT
>JAKFUT010000140.1 GCA_021732565.1 Candidatus Obscuribacterales bacterium | reverse complement strand
GCAACAGCGATGTCAGCCTGTGGCAAAACACGCAACCCACCTGCAGCCAGCAAAGAAATTCCGGGTTTGAAGCTGTTTGGCCAACTCGGAGTTTCTTCGCCCGACGGCTCCAAAACGTTTGGAGCTAGAGACGGAGGGAATCTGGCGGATGATCGGACTCTTCCGACTGGACTGGATTCGACGACCGAGTAGCGAAACTGTTCGCCAAAACTAAATTTTAGTGACAAGCGGGTTCTGTAAACCCGAAGACTTGCCTCAAGAACTCAAATAATGGCAACCAAAACTAAAGAGAGTGGCCCAGAAACAGTGTTCAGTGTTCGGAGAAGCCACTGTTCATGGTGGTCTTGGCAGGCATAATTCGCTCGACAGCCAAAGTTTCGGGAACGGCTCTTTATGCTTGCATGCCGTCACCATCTCCCCTTAACATCGGATTTGGTATAGCTCTCAAAGTCCACATAGTTCCTCCGTTGTGGTATGCCCGGCTCAGCGGGCAGAAGGAAGTGGCGTAACCCCTTGTATGCCAAAAGCAATAGCCAGCCAAGTGGAAAAGCGGGACTCGCAACAGTTTCGGGACCTGACAAATTCGAGACGATGGATATGGGACTGCCTGCATTTTGAGATTCCTCCAAGGAAATGGCGATGCCTTTTGGCTCTGGACACGCAGCTTCATCTGGAACAGTGATTTGGTCAGCACACTGAATCGGTCGATTTTTGCATTTGTCATCGCCATTCTTCGGCTTGCACCGTGTTGATCTCTCCTTGAGTTTTATGACACCACAGGGCTTTCCGCCTGAAAACCTTATGAATGAGGTGGAGCGACCGTCTGTTGTAAATTCATATGGTGAATCGGAATTGACAGGAACCTTCGTTTGAGTCTCACCTATCGAATGACCGAAACGCGCAGCTCTTGTTTGAGCGACTTCATAAGGACCCGGTTCGACAAAATCTTTAGTAGCGCGCACATACACTCCCCAAGCATTTCGGATAAGCTCACCACTCTTAATTTTCTCACAGAGGCTGCGGTACACTGTGCCCGCCTTGCCTATGTATCGTACCTGCGCAAAAGTAAATCTCTCGTTGGACGCAACACGAGAAAGAAAGTGATTCATGAGATCGACGGCTGTAACCATTTCAGACTTCGCTCCAAGTCGAGACTGCTGCACGCGGCGTGAAGCGCGATGCAGCGTGTGCCTCCTAACTGAACAATCAAAAAGTTCAAGTTCAATTTGTGGCTAGTTGGAAATTAGATCGATCGTCGTGATAGCGATAAGACGGCGAGTTCCGTATCAGGAACACAACCTTGGTCTTCGCTCAGCAAGTGCTGAAGAAAAATAGCGCACGTCGTTGAACTACCATCTTACTTCATTCCACATACAGGTCAATACTAAAAAAGAACTTCGCGCTGAAGGATGGCTCCCTCAGGCAGTCTAGCCTGGACTTGCAGCAACACCGACTTACGTGTTTGCCTGGAGTAAAGTGAAATAGGCTTGACCACTGACCACTTCACCATTAACATCGGCACTCCAAGATGATTCTCTGTAATGCGTCTTGCACACAGTCGGGAGGACCGGTTAACCTGCAGAGGGGGCCAATGCACCGTCTGGTGCAACGCGATCTTCGGTGATCGACGCAGGGCGAGTTGCCTGAAAGAGCGGCGAATGCTTTAACGAACAAATGACAAACAAATAGCACCACGCAAGGCTCAAACCATAATCTACGCTGAGTGCGGGAGCCGCCCTTTCGATAGAACTAGTGATCGCCATCTGTACTGCCTGAATTGACGTGCCCGTTAACAATAATGCCGGGCTGGCCCTGTATAACGTTGGAACAAATCCGCCCCCGACACTCCCACAATATCGACTGACTCGACTCATCAGATAGTTAACGAAGAAAAAAGTGAGAGCTCCCCATGCCACCGCGATAAAAGCACCGGCGCCGGCCTTCTGCAAGCTGTCTAAGTTACCGCCCGCGGCGGTGCTCATCCATGAGTTACTTGGAGTTGCACCATCAAAGGGATTGAAAAACCCGGGATAAAAAGCACTCAAGCTCAGAAGCGCTACCTGAGTCGCTCCCATAACCGGAATTGCATGGACCACAAAAAAAGACCCCAAGAAGGCGTGCCGTCCACTGACCGACTTCTTCAAGCCGGACTGCAATAAAAACTCATGCAATTGCGCGTTCACAGATATCCAATGGAGCGGAAGAATCAAGAAGAGAGCTCCCATACAGTAACCGGACACCGATGGCTGAAAATTGCTTGTAGCGCCTGAGACTAATGTGGTAGCCAGGACAATCCAAAATCCGAAACTGAGATTGCTCATCAAGCCTGAGCCAACTTCTCCGCGGGGCGATTTGACGGCAATAACAAGAGCTTGGATCCAACAACCTATTGTCCAGCCCAGAAAGACATTGAGCAAGAGCACCGTTTTGATTCGCGTCGCCCCGCGCACAAGAGCAATCGTAGCTGGAAGGAACGGCAAGAGAATGAGAACGGAACCCAGCGCAAGACCAGTGTACTCGGAGTACAGGCTGAGTTTCCCTGTTGCAGCTATGCACATTGCGGGAACAAAAAGCGCAATTGCAGTCAGAAGAAGCGCGAATCCAAACTCGGGATCGGAGACTTTCCTTTCGGTTATTGCACTTGCTGGCGAATTGATCTCGTCCGGCGTGGTAATCTGCGGAGTGCGAATATTGTCATCGCTCTCAGCGTTGTCTTGTCTTTCCGAGTTCACCTTGCATCCCCTGCGAATATTTTCTCATCATACGATAGATTACCAATTTAATTCACTCTTCCCAGAGAATCAGTGTAGGCCTGTCGCCCGGATCCGTTCCTGCACCACGGTTTTTAGAGAATCGCATTCGGTGCTGATTTCGGGATCCTGCCTCCGGATATAGTCGATATATAAGACTAAGTCGCGATAACGTTCCAAGTCAAGAAACGGGATAGACTTTTGGTACAGCCTTAAACCGTTCCTATAGTGCAGACGATCACATTCCTCGCGAGCCAGCTCAAAGTACTGCACCCCTCGATTGTGAATCTGCTGATCCGTGATCGTTCTCAGGGAACCCTTTGTTGGTGAAAAGGCAAACCGCGCAAAATTTCCACCGGAGAAATCTTCGTTTTTGCGGGCTTCCGAAAACTCCGCCAATTCACGATCAAGCTTTTGCTCAATTTTCGCCAGAATCAGATTAGCTTCCGCTTTCTTTCCCGCGAGGAAAAGCACATTCAATAATCCAGTGACAGCGTCGTGGTCATCCGGATGCCTCAACACGACGGACCGCATGATGCGCTCGGCCTGAACGACCTCGCCATCACTGGCATAGAGACTTGCCAACAAGGAGTTCCATTCACTGTCGTTTGGTTGTCCAGCTAAAATTTCGGTGGCGAATTGCGCCGCTTGCTTGTGCCCGCCAGGAATTCGTTGCAGTGCATGGAAGATGGCAAAGCGGATGTTGGTTTTGAGATCAGGAAAATCGAATTCCTGGAATTCCCTGTCCAACGGAAATAGGGGCTCATCACAGATGCTGAGCCCCTTGTTGTAGAACTGCACCGCTTTGACAGGGTCTACTTCCTCAATATCGCCCAGTCGCCTGTAAGCATCGGCAACTGGTCGATAAAGCTTTCCATCAGGCTTTTTTGCAAAAGCTATCGCCGCATAGCACTCCCGCTCTATCAGTTTATTGATCGCTTTATCCTTCAAGTGATCCTCTCTCCACTGAGGCCCGCGCATCGCGAAAAGACTACGGGCCTTTTGCAAGTGAGCCAGACATAGAATTACCTCTGGCGGTCTGGTCGATGCACGGCTGCAAATGAGATTGTCGATCATCTGGTTTGCTTGCTCATAATGCCAGTCGTGCTCCAACTTCCAGGCCTGTTGGAGAAGCAATAAACCTGAGACCGGCACCAGAATTGCCCTTCGATCAGCAATCGAACTGGTGGCTATCGTCGGCACCGATTGACGCGCTGATTGCTTTAGAATGAAGGCCGCAACGATCGTGCTCACTACAACAAAAATAACTGCCAGCCGAACAAAGTTCCTCTTTCTCGGAGCATAAACACGGGTCTTTCTCGCATCCGGGCATCTTCCTTGTAATACAGTCATCAAGTCTTCTGCAAGTTCTTTCATGGAACCATAACGGGCCTCAGGCGCTTTCGTCATGGCCTTGCAAACAATGTCTTCAAGCCCTTCCGGAATTGCACCATTTTTCAATAGGTTCGACAAAGATGGTGGCGAGGCAGTAACATGTTTGTGAATTAGTGCAATTGGACTTTGATCAGAAAAGGGAGGAAGACCCGCGATACTCTCGTAAAGAATGCAGCCAAGTGCATACACGTCGGATCTCGGATCCGGTTTGCCCCCTCGGCAAACCTCCGGGCTCATGTAATAGACGGTGCCAATAAGTACTCCGGATCCGGTAAGCTGATCCGATTCCGTATTAGAAACCAAACCCGCAAGACCGAAGTCGACGACCTTAACAACAAGATCAGTTGTGGCCGAATCCACCAGCATAATGTTGTTTGGCTTAAGATCTCGATGAAGAAAACCATACCGATGAGCATGTTCCACAGCCTCGCATACTTGAACAGCAATTTTCAGACAATGCTGCCATGGAATCGGGCCAGTAAGAATCAAATCACGGAGGGTTTTCCCCTCGAGATACTCCATTGCAATATAAGCGAACTGCTGGTTCCAGATGCCGAAATGGTAGAACGCAGGTATATTGGGGTGGTTCAGTTCAGAGAGAACTTGCCCCTCGCGCTCAAAACGCGAACCATTTTCGCTGTCTTGGACAGTACCGGGTAATAGCACCTTGAGGGCAACAATTCGCTCGAGCCCAATCTGCTTAGCCTTGTAAACCTGGCCCATTCCCCCTTCACCCAAAAGTCGGATTATTACGAATCGCTCGTCAAATATCGTGCCAGGAGGGAAAATCACGGAGTCACCGCAATCGACTGTCATGTTGATTATACCCGCGCAATGGGGTTCTCAGGCGGGAGCAGCTCGAAGCGATTGATACTATACTCAACGTGGAAGGATATCTCCAAACTCAACTCTACTACTATGACTCCCAAAACCCGATGGCTAACCTATGATGATCGCTCTTCCAGGGCATGGACTTGGCTGAAAGTCCTTCTTATGGTGCCGCTTTGGGCAATTCCGCTCATATCTCTGTTCGGGTGGATGTTGAGCAAGGCACCGGATGCGCTGTTTCAAGCCGGTCATGCGCTCGCCCTGGTAGCATGTGTGATTTATTTCGCCGACGATCTTTTGAAACGGTCTATAAAGATAAAAAACGACGTCATCAGGTTTGGTTTTAGAAAGTTCCGGCTGGCAGATCTTCAGTCTATAGGACTGCACTACAAGAAAGAACAAATCGTTCCGGACAGTGCGATTCTTGAATTCAAAGGTGCCACCCGCTTAAAGCTCTACTTGTCTCGACTGAAATGGAGCGAGTTCGAAGATCTATTGCGTTACGTGGAAAACAAAGTACCACACAGCAAAATAGATCCTGTGCTCCTGACTCTCATGAAGTGCAAGAATGCAGCAGGCAAATCGCTCACTGAGATTTTAGACACAGTTTCCATTCCATACAACTCTCGCAGGTCGATTAAAGAGTTGGCCGAATCCTTTATGGATACGGCAGACCAATGGGGGAAATCCGGGCCGATCATCATAAGCGTACTGGCCTCGCCGGTGTGGGTAATGTTCATATCAGTGCTTTATATGGCGCCGCGAGTGACCGAACAATTTGCCCCCGATAAAATGAGCCTGAACCAGGTTCTAATGGCGATGGCAAAGTTACTTTATACTCAGCTCGGTATATTTTTCGAATTTGCAGGCAAATCATTTTATGTCACTGTCGGAAACAATGTCTCCATACTCATTATGCTCTCCGTCCTCCTGCCGGGGCTATGGTGGCTGTTTCAAACAATTATCAAACCCAATTTAATAACCATCGATTCGCAAAATCTGACGCTACGATTTCGCTTCTTCTCTATAAATTTTCCAATGGCTCAAATTGCTCTCTCGGAGATTACCGCTGCGCGACTCGTCATTCCCGCAAAGCATAACGGACCGGATCACTGGACACTCCGTTTGGACCGATACAAGAAGAAACCCGTAGATTTACTGATGTCGGCGATCGGAGCCGAAGACAAGCAACAATTGCTGCGAGCGCTGCAAAAGTGGGCACCGCATGTGGTGCTGGATACTGAGCTAAACGAAGCGCTGCTGCCCCGACAAGAACGCAGTTATACCGAACTGTGGTTGCAGTCGCTTACCCAAGCGCCCGAGCGGCGTAGCCTGGAGCCGCTGGCACCCGGGCAAGAGCTTCACGAAGGGCGCTTCCAGATAATCCGGACTCTCGGGGTTGGCGGGCAGGGAACAGCCTATCTGTGCAAAGATACCGGGCTGATGATGGAACGCCTGAACACCTATGTGGTTTTGAAGGAAACAATCTTCCCGGTGTTTGTCGACTCTTCGGTGCGGCAACAGGCCCTGGAGCGATTTGAACAAGAAGCACGCTTGCTGGCAAAATTCGACAGTAACAATATCGTCAAACTCTCCGATTATTTCCTGGAAGATCATCGCGGATATCTGGTGCTGGAACACGTGGATGGAGTGAATTTGCGCCAGCTAGTCACCGATAAAGGTGCGCTACGTTCTGAGTTGGTTCGAGATCTGGCTCGCCAGATGTGCGACATATTGTCAATACTCCACGCCGACGGGGTTGTTCACCGCGACTTTACTCCAGACAACTTAATTCTCAACAAGGAAGGGAAGCTAAAGCTCATCGATTTCAATGTTGCACACCAGACGGAAAGTGGTTTTAGCGGAACCATAGTCGGTAAACACGCGTTCCTTCCACCAGAGCAATTTCGTGGAAAGGCAACCTTCTCCAGCGACATATACGCCATGGGCGCAACGCTGTTTTATCTTCTGACCGGTCAGGACCCCGAGCCTATCACCCAATCTAACCCGAGCAAAATAATGCCCGATTGCGATGCCACTCTTTCGCAAGTAGTTCATGAGGCTACCTTCCTCGACAGCAAGAAAAGATTTGCCACCATAGAAGATGTACGCGTCGCGCTGGAAATGTCACCGCAAATAAACGAGATGCTTGAGGCAACCGAAAGCATGACATTAGAGCCTGACGGTGAATATGTGACGGTGTCGGTGAAAGAACATGAGGTAGCATGAAATGGGCGAGCTAAAAGTAACTGCTTCCCATGAGAGCAAGCTGTCAAAGGTACTACAGACGATACTGCATGTTACGTTTCCGATCTGGGGCATTATGGGTCCAGTGGCTTTTTTTGGAATGTTTGCCATAGGCGTCTACGGTCTCTGGTTGAAGCAGGCGGAGGTCTTGTCTTTTCCCGGTCTGTCGCAATACATTGGCGTAATGCTGGCCTGCCTTTTGATTCCCATCGCGTGCCTTGTTGTAGTTCGGGGATTACAGAAGAACAGTCTATGTTTGGACAAGAACGGCATTCTAGTACCTTTTGAGTTTGAGAATTTCTTGAGGCTGAGGCGATATTATCCGTGGGGAGATATCACAAAAATCTCCATTGCTAATACCGGCCGAAACAATAACTGGCAACAACAGAATCTTATTTTGTACACGAAAAAGGGTTCGCCGGTGAGCCTCGGACTGTCACATTACAAGCCCGCAGATATCGAACAAATGCTGGTCTCCTTCGATATGTGGGCGCAAAGTGCCGAACGGGATTCCACCGTGTCGGCGCTGCACCATTCAATTAGATCCTCGTCGGGGACGAGGCAAGGAATCTCCTACACGGACATGTGGGAAGACGAGTTGCGCCGACGATTTTCACCAGCTGCATTCATGCCACTGGAGCCGGGTCGAATCTTGCGCAATGGCAGTGTGAAGGTAGTGCGACAACTGGCACTGGGCGGTCTCTCTGCGATCTACCTTTGCCAATTGCAAGATCAAAAATTAGTGGTGCTCAAAGAAGCAGTGGTACCCGAGGACTGCGCCGAGAATGTGCGCGAAAAAGCCCGTGAGCTATTCAGTCGCGAAGCTGAGTTGCTATCTAAATTGTCGCACCCGTCTATCGTCAATGTGCTCGACTCATTTGTCGACAGCGGACGCAGCTATATGTTACTGGACTACGTCGCGGGGCAAGACCTAAGACAATATGTACGTCAAAACGGTGTTCCAGGCGAAACCATGGTAATCGACTGGTCAATTCAAATCGCCAATATCATGAAACATTTGCACGAGCAAGACCCTGCTATAATTCACCGAGATCTCACGCCAGACAATCTTGTGTTGCGTGATGACGGCTTAATCGTCCTGATTGACTTTGGTGCGGCAAACGAATTTATCAGTAAGGCAACTGGAACCTTCGTAGGAAAACAATCGTTTATTGCGCCGGAACAATTTCGAGGAAAGGCAGTGGTACAAAGCGACATATACGCCTTTGGGTGCACGCTGTTCTTCCTGCTTACAGGACGGGAACCGGAAGCCCTGGCAACCTCTATACCTAAGGAATTCAATGCTAACGTATCAGATGAGCTGAACGAAGTGGTTGTATCCTGCACTCAGATGGAAGCGGCCGATCGTTTCCAATCGGCCGCGCAGCTAATTCCCGTCTTACGAAGAATCGCGGCAGCGGCTTTCGGTGTGGCCTAGCGAAGAGCATCATATTCGGTGCACGGACCGTGTGGAAGACAAGTGAAAACTCACATGAAAAATAAGTGCAGTTCTTGCACATGTTACCGACCAAGCAGAAAGGATGGGGGATGGACATTAGCACACAGCAAATTCTAACGGTTCTCAACGAAGCCGCATCACGATTTGAATTTCCCATGCTGGACAATGGCTACATCTATCCTGTAGATGTTCGACTTTCCGCCTACAGTGATCGTAGGCGCTGGGCCATTGTAATTGAGCACATGGGAGTAAACAATCGCACATGCTCTTACTCCAACGACTTGTATGGATTTGGTAATTGCCTTCGTGAAACGAAAACCGCCAATGATTTTGTCTCGCCGGAGGCCTTCCGGTTGTGGCGAGATGAACACGAGTTTGATAGAACGGTCCATATCTATCCGGTAAATGATGGTCCATCGGCCCCCCTGGTGCAGAACGAACTTATAGTGACACCAGCAGCCACGAATTTGCTTATTCGCGATAAAGTAATCCCAATAACTCGCAATCCGGCAGACTACTTGCGCCATGGTGTCACGTTGAGCGAACCGCCGCCGATTACACTTTACGAACTAATGCGGTGTCTGTCGCCCGACCACAGAGCAGAATTGGTTGCCACCGAAGAGGAACTGCAACGCCTGGTCCCGGCGGACTTACCTCTTCTTCTCAGACTTGATCAATGGTTGCATCCCGCTCTTGCAAATGAAGTGGCCCCGGGATCGGTGGCCACGTTTATTATGATTGCCGCAGTGCTGGTAAGCGGTCAGGCCTCCGCGTACGACAGCCGCAGCTTAACACCCAATACGCATTGGTCTAATTGGCATGAAGGCGGCAGTCTCTAAACCAGCTTCCCGCGATATCAATCTTGCAATAACGGGACTAACGGTTGCCGAGCCCATGAAGAGGTATCATCTTTTATTCTATGAAAATGGACCGCACCACTCATAAACTTCTTGTCGACGGCTTGCGCATAGAGACAGCCCTGATAGATACGCAGGGATGCAAACAAACTATTGTTCTGCTCCATGAGGGACTCGGCTCAATTGAGTTATGGAAGAACTTTCCTGCCAAGCTTGCTGAATCGACTGGCTGCAGAATAATTTCCTACTCGCGGCTCGGGCATGGTCGGTCGGATGCCCCGACAAGAAGCCGTGAAATCTGCTATTTGCAGCACGAGGCAGAGCACGTGTTGCCTCTGGTTCTCGATCACTTTGAACTGACAAATCCGATTCTGTTTGGTCACAGCGACGGTGCTTCAATTGCGCTTCTCTACGCGGGCAAAGCGCACAATTCCAGTGAGGCGATAATCGTCGAGGCACCGCACCTGTTTGTGGAAGACATTACCTTGGAAGGTATACGAGAAGCAAGCGATAAATTTGCAAATGGTTTGGAGAAGAAGTTGTCACGGTATCATAACGATGCTCATGCGCTTTTTTCCGCCTGGCACGATACGTGGCTTACACCTGAATTCAAGAACTGGAATATTGAGGAACAAGTAAAGCATGTCCGCTGTCCTGTACTTGCCATTCAGGGAGAGAACGATCAGTACGGAACTCTTGAACAAGTTTTCAGGATAAAAGAACTCGCTCCGCAGACAGAGCTATATGTAGTAGCGGACTGCGGACATTCTCCGCATCAGGAAAACCCGAACGAGATACTGTTGCGAGTGGCAGAATTTCTGCATGGTTTGCCTGGTTCCCCGGCTGCGTCATCATAGATCATCAATCCTTTATTTGATCTGTTTCAGCTCTTGTTCCGTTTTGACTATCTCGCACCGAACAGCGTCCAAATTACCATCGATAAAATCGAGCCGCTTTTCTTGAGAGCCCAGCGCGGTCTTAAGTCGATCAACCCTTTGCTGCGTCGTCTCCCGCGCCTTCATCAAGGCTTGCTCCCTGCCCATTAACGCTGTGCGCGTCTGGAGCAGCTCATTAACCGACTTTGGTCCCTCTGCATGCGCCTGGCCTGCAATAAACAGAGCGACCATTTGTATTTGTTTCTTAAGGCACCGTTAGTTCGAACCGACCGGCTGTGTTAATTCGAACCGCGCTTCGGGCACAGATAAGGTGTCGTATTAGGTGTTTCGGGGATGACGGACTCGCCCGCAATTTATCAGCTCCACCCGGGGCAAATTTTCCAGGACCGATACGAGATCCTGGAACACATTGGTGATGGAGAGTTTGGCGGCGTCTACAAGGCCAGACACATAGAACTCGGGTTAACCGTGGCTCTAAAACTGCTGCACCCGGATCTCCTGGCTGATATAGAAACTCGTTCGCGGTTTCAACGAGAAGGCAAAATTCTCGAAGCACTCTCTCATCAAAATGTCGTTCGTTTGTATGAATACGGCATTTCCAAGCAGCTCATCCCTTTCATGGCTATGGAGTATCTGCAGGGCACAAGCCTCAGTATGCTGCTGAACCAATCACACGTGCTGCCACCGGCTAAGGTGATCGATATTGCCATTCAAGTGTGCGATGCCCTTACTGCAACCCATAATCTCAGTGTAGTTCATCGTGATCTAAATCCGAAGAACATTGTTCTTCTAAACAACAAGGAGTGCGCCGTCAAGCTCGTCGATTTCGGCTTGTCTCGTGTGATGGCAGCGTCGAAGGTCTCTTCCTCTCAAGAACTTACAAAAACAGGGTTGTTGATTGGCAGTGTTCGTTACATGAGTCCTGAGCAGTGCGCTGGCGAAAAAGCTGATCCGCGAGCAGACATTTATGCCCTCGGCTGCATCATCTATGAGGCGGCTTCGGGAACAGCGCCATTGTCAGCCGATAGTCCAATTGGTTTGCTTCACAAGCACATGACTGAAGAGCCGGCACCACTTCCACAGAGTGCCTCCACCGCGGAGTTTACGGAAGGTCTCAATGTAATTCTGGCGAATGCACTTGCCAAAGATCCAAAAATACGATACCAATCTGCAAACCAGATGGCCTATGATTTTGAACTTTTACGAAAGGGCAAACTCGCGCGAATCCGCAAGCGCTCTGAGACCTACAAACCGACTGCCGACCAATTCGAGACAGCTGTTAAACGCAGAAAACAACTCCTGAAGATATTGAAGACTGCTCCCTTTCTTATAGCGCTGCTCGCGTTAGTCATTATGTTGTATCTGAAATTGCAAGCGCCAGCCAGTGACCTTATCACACAGCTGCTACATCGATAACAGTCGAGCAAATTGAATGTGAACACAACGAACTCTTACTATCGTTGATGCAATCGGTCGACACTTGCAGAATCTGAGCGAGCTACGTGAGGGCTGAGCTGAATTTGTAATCAAACTAGAGCGCAACAGTGTTAAGAAAGAAGACCATTCTGCCCGATTGCTAATCGAGACAATTCTCCAGAATGTCGAGACCTTCTTTGGCAATGTGCCGGTCCAGGTTCAACGCGGGAAACATTAGCAAACTACTGCTTTCTCCCGACACGAGCAAACCCGCGCGCTGGCACTTGGCGCGAAGCTTGTCACCATAGCCCTCTTTCTTAAAGTGGACCCCTATTGCCAGACCTTTAAGGTGGACCGACTTGAGCCGCTTAAACGGCATTGAGGCAAGGCGATTAGCAAAGTAGTTGCTCATCGCAGATACATTATGCAGTAATGTCTTTTTGTGAGACTTAATGTAGGTGATGTTCGCAATTGCTGCATGAACACCCAATGGATGCCAGCCGTAAGTTGACCAGAAAGTGAAATCATCCCCTAAGGCATTTGCAACTTTGTCTGTGATAAGCGTTGCACCAAGTGGTGCGTATCCTCCAGTGATCGCTTTCGCCAGACACAAAATATCAGGCTGTATATTAAAATGCTCGCAGGCAAATAGTTTGCCCGTTCGTCCGAAGCCCGCAGCAACTTCATCAAAAATGAGAAGCGTTCCATACTTGGTGCAGAGATGGCGCAGCCTAGTCATGAATTCCATAGTAGGTATCTCCACACCGAGATTGCAGATGATTGGCTCCATAATAAACGCGGCAACGTCGCCCTTCCTCAAGAATGCCTCAACTTCGTCGGCGGCGTGGTCGTCTAGGGGCGGCGAGATCTTGCGGCAATTCGGCAAGAGACCTTTATAGCGCTCACGATACGCTGAGGAAGCAATGCTTATCGTTCCGATAGAGTTGCCATGAAAGCTGCCTTCAATGCTCACAAATTTCTGCCGCTGTTTGTAAAGCATTGCTATCTGTAGAGCGATATCCACAGCTTCCGTGCCTCCCGTAGCACGAAAACATTTTCGCAATGTGCCAGGGGTAATATCGACTAGAAGTTTAGCAAGTTCAGCCCATGGTTGGTAAAAGTAGTAAGGTGAAACATAGGCGGGTCCTTCTGCTTCAAGGATCTTCGCTCGGATTTCCTCGTGCCCCCATCCGATGTTTCCAACTGTCCAGCCCATTGCAAAATCGATATACTTTTCACCTCGATTATCAAACACGTAACTGCCTTCCGAACGCGTGATCTGCAAGCCCACAGATTGCGGTTCAGTCATGAGGAACGATTGATCAATTAGCTTCGGTTTCATGCACACTCCTATCGCTTCTCATCCTGGTCGAGGAACTCATATAGATATCGTACCCGAATGAATGAATCATATGAAAGTCAAGAATGGTTCCCGATTCAGAGAAAGAAAGAGAACCAAAGACGCGTTCTAGCGCTAGTGTGGATGGTTGCCGGTCAAATCTTCCGTAGCACCCGTTTGCCCGGCGCCGTTCGAGTCCAATTGCCGTGAGAACCAGCTGTAGGCGAAAGACGCTCCCAGTAGTGCCACACCACCGACGATGAACGCGAGAATTCTGTGAATCGCTTCTGCGGCGGCCAGATCAACTAGCAATAACTTGCAAGCTAGAAAACCGAACAACGTAAGACCGGAGATTCGAAGACATTTGTCTCTAAGGCGAAATCCGCAGGCAAGAAGAACCGCCGCTTGCAATGACCATGCACAGGAGATCCAGCCGCTATGGAGCATGGTGCCGCAGAAGTATGCAAGCGTTACACTGGCCACCACGCCGAATATGTGCCGCATCGTTCGCTCACTTTGATCAACCGAGGCAGTTGAGTAGAGGAAGCTGCATGAATACAACGTTGCCACTACCGGCAACACCGACCGCAATGACGTCAGCGGATGTAATAGAAACATGACTGCAATAGCAAAGAAAGGCACTGACATCGTCCGTATTCCTTTTTCTTTGGAAACCAGTCCCCAAAAGAATATAAGGAACGCTTGCACTGTCATCAACGTCGCGATAAACTCTCCAGCCACGTGCGCGGCGAGAAACGCCGTTGTTGCCAGTGAGGCAATACAGAACTGAATGTAAAAGAGTGGATTCGTCCAGTTCGGTCCGTAATTTTTCCAGGTTCGGCAAACCAGCGGTGCTGCATACAGAGTACCGACTGCTGCGGCTGACCACAGTGGCTGAAACTGGACGAATGGAATGCTGGCTGTGCCAGCCGCCAGGAGCAACCCGAAGCTAGACAAAATAGCAGGGTACAGTTTTCGGAGATTCATGGCAATTATCGTGCCAGCGAAGGCCTCAAGCGCCCAAATCGCAGAAATGGCAAGCATGGTGTCATTCCCGGTGAGGATTGCGGTAAACCAGGAGGTGGGAATACATGCGGCAAGCAAGCCCGCAAAACTGAGATAAACATAGAGAGCAACCTCTTTCTCCACATTGCTGCTACTGTTTTCCAACGCCTTGCTGCGATATAGAAAAACTGATATTGTCCATGCTGCAACCAGGCACCACTGACAAATTACGGGAAAGAGTATTGTTTCGGGATTGTTTGAGAGTTTCATCAGTTCCAGGAAGCTGTAGCTCATCCCCGCCAGCCCCAACGGCATAGCAAACCATCGGAATCCTCTCATTTGATACCGAAGGCCTAATCCGACCAGGAGAGCGGTTTCGATCGCGATAGCCAGGGTAGTACAACTATGATTGAGCACCATGGGAAGATACATCGTTGCCAGGGTCATTCCCGCAAGAGTATACAGAGTTGAAAGCGCATTCTGTCCTCGCTTCGCAGCCCACCAGCTGCAACCTAGATGCACGGCTCCAGTGGCAAGATACGCATTGGCACCCCCGAAAGCACTGTGGACAGAGGGTAGCCAGAGGGCTAAGAAAGCGCTGCTATTGAGTAATCCGGTGGTCAATGCAACCGCGCGCTCAGCAGGGGCATCATTCCTTAGACTCATCGTCGTCCAGAGATTGCTTAACCAGTACGGTAACAGATAAGCCGAAGAGAGCCAGAATTGCTCCTGTGCACCATGAGTGTCAGTGCCTATATGGGGGGCTATCGTGGCGTAGCATAAATACCCCGCGAACAAACCGGTGTAGTTCAAACCAAACCACTTCATTCGTGATGCCAAAACCGCAGTGGTGACAGCCAAAAGAGCTGATGCCGATGCAGTAAAGAAACCCGGCGGGGTGAGAAAAATTGTTATGAATCCCAGGAGCACAGCGAGAATCGCAATTAGTTCCGATCGTTTCGAAACGGCATGGAATACAGCACCACCGGTAATGGCAGACATCAAGGCAAATGCCACAAGCGGATCCTCAATTACCCGAACCGAGTCAATGTTGTGCATCGCAAATGCGGTAAAGAATGCCAGTGCCCACCCGCCTCCTGCTAGAACTCGTGCGAATGCGGTTAGCGTCTGGCGCTTACTTTCAAGAAATCCGGACAGCCACACCAGCCCGGAGCTTACAACAAAGCCCATGGCAATTTTGATCGCAGGACCACAGAATTGGAATGCATAACTGATCAGAAGCGCAAAACCCACTACAAGGAAGCCTATGCCAAGCCGGCTTAGCCAGTAAAGACCGATTCTTGATTCTATCGAACCAGGGGAAGGGCTTCTTCCTTCATCGCCGCGTTGGCGACTCTGGCTGGAATGATCGAAATTAGCATTGCTTCCCTTTCGTTCTTCGGATGACTTTTCCTCAACAGGTGATGCTTCATCCTGGTGCACAGAGGAGTGTCCCTCATCGCTAGATTGCTGAAACGGAACCTGTTCAGCAATCTGTGCAATGTTTTGCTCGAAGCTATCCGCGGCAACTTGTTCTGCAGGAACTGAATTCTCAAAAACGGGCGTGCTGGAATTTTTCTCCTGCAGCGGTTCGACATCTGATACCACGTTGTCGTCAACTTTGATTTGATCACGCTGTCCGGGAGAGCTGTTCGCCGGGCTCGCCCGAATAAGCTGCTCAAGATCGAGCACCCGTTGCTCCAATGCGCTGACCTTATCCTTCAGCACCTTCATTTCTCTATCTGCATCTGAAGGTACGATCATATTGGTTCTCCTGGATCTGCAAAGCTACGGGTTGAGTCAACTTGAAGAATTCTCGGCAGATACTTCAGGCAGCACGCTAGTATGAGACATACCACAAGTGCGAATGTCTTCCGCGAGCACCGTAGAATCCGCACTACAATTAGAAGCAAGGTCGTTGCGGACTACAACTGAACTGAACTGTCGTAATTCGGTAGTTAAAGCCTATCCCAACCGGTACCAGCATCCGTCCTTGCGCACTCAGTTAATAAACTGTAGGACTGAGTTGAAGCTCTGTTTTTTAACGTCGGCGAATTTAGCATCGGCTAGAATAGCTAGCGATGGAGCCTCTTCATCGGCTGAAAAAGAACCTTGAAGCGACGACACGCTCTACCATTTCTCAATCGCTAGCAATGTGACAAAGATGCACAACCCTTACCGTTCAGATATCGAAACACTATGGTTCAGCACTTCGCTCATAGCCATTTGCTGTATGTCTTTGATGGCACGAGGTGCTTTTCTTCCGGCCTTTGGAGCGTCGCCACCGCCAGCCGATTGGGCAAAGAACCTGCATGATGGAACGGAGGCACTAGACTCAAATAAGTACTGGATAGCGGAACCTAAGCTCAAACAAGCTGTTATTCAAGCCGGGACGTTCGGATTTGAGGACATACGACTTGCTAAAAGCCTGGGAGAACTGGGCCGCCTGTACACCGTGCGAGGTCGTTTTGATGTGGCGGAACCTTATCTGGAGGAAGAGCTTGGCGTAAAGCAACAAGCCCTCGGCCGCGAAAACGCGGAAACCATAAAGACGATGGGAGCATTGATCCGCTTTTATCTCCTGAATGGAACTGCGCAGAAAGCCGAACCGATGACCGACGACTTGCTCGCGCTGCTAGAAGGTAAGCTGAAGGAAGCGCTTCCCAAATCTAAAATGAAAGTCAAGCTACAACAGGGCGTTCCACTGGAGGGGCATGCTGCTACGGCTGCTCCAACTATGCGAGACCCACTCATAGAATGGGCAATCACCTGTGACGAGCTGGGTAACCTCTACCGAACGCAAAAGAATTTCGCCCTGGCTGAAAGACTCTACCGAGAAGCGTTCGACATTAAGTCAACTGTTCTCGGCAATGAGCACCTGTCTCTTGCAAATAGTTATGACAACTTTGGCGAACTGTGTCTGGTCCGAGATCAAATTTCTGAAGCTCGATATTATTTTGAAGACGCACTGGCGACAACTGAACGAATACTTCCCTGCGACAATCCTCAGGTCTATGGAAGATTGGACAAACTTGCCAAATGTCTGATGAAGCTGGGGAACTATAAGGCAGCAGAGCAACTTTATCTGCGAGCTCAAAGCTTCTGGAAGAGCGAGCCGTCGAAAAACGGCGAGGAAGCCCGAGCGTTATTTGCTCTGGGTTGCCTATACGTGGAACAAAAGCAGTACGAGACAGCCGCACCCGTTTTGCAGCAAGCCATGGAACGAGCCGAGAGATCCAGTGGTCCGGCTTCTGTCACTCTGGTGCCCTACCTTCAAAGGTACGCCTATACTTTGTACTATCTCGACCGTAAACCTGAGATGGAGCAATTGAAGGCGAGAGCTAACACCATACTTGGTGTCATGCCGCAGACGGATGTCGCTGCGTCTCATCCAGACTCGCCAGCGCGATAGCATCAAGGAGTTTTCATTTGATTGGAAGGTCCGTGCCACAGATGCGGTCGGAACCTGGCTTATAGGTTTGAAGCAACATCCTGCCGGGCAAATCTCCAATAGATGTAGTCACTTTGGACAGTCATATGAATCGAAGCCTGGTTCTTCTCTTGGGTCTATATTGCTGTCTATTTGCATCTGCGGCTCCTGCGGTGAGTCAACAAAGCACAGACAATACATCATCGGCATCTGCAACAAGCCCTTTACCTGGCACCACAAATTCCGTCGTGCCAGCCAGTTCGGTTAGCTCAATAGACAACGCCAAATCAAGCAATTTGATATTGGACTTTGGATCAAACTCTGTATTGAATTTATCAGGAGCATTGCTTAATTCCGGCACGATCTATGCGATCTCCACCAACCCGCATGTTAACACTGCAGTAATTAACGCAGCCAATGTAATCAACAATCAGGGAGCAGTAATCACAACGATTTTGCCTTCGTCCGGATTGGCGGGAGTTCCCTTCGCGGTATCAAACCTCAGTCTGACTTTTAACATCGTCAACAATTTTGTCAATAGCGGTTCAGTCACCAGCGCTGCCAATCTCAATATCAATGCAGGCGGACAAATTCTAAATGGTCTCCCTGCAGGAACAACCGGAATTACGCCACTTATGCAGGCGGCCAACAGCATCACTCTCTTCAGTGCTGCAGGTCTTATAGCTAATGCAGGAAATATAAATGCAGTTAGTGGCAACATCAACATCGCTTCGCTTATCAATCAAGGCATCATGGTCAACAACATAGGCGGAATTCTACAAGCCAGCATGGGACAAATCAATTTTCGAGATAGTAGTTATGGTGGCACAAGCAATCTTGCACTTATTGGC
This sequence comes from Candidatus Obscuribacterales bacterium, assembly GCA_021732565.1. Classification (GTDB taxonomy): domain Bacteria; phylum Cyanobacteriota; class Vampirovibrionia; order Obscuribacterales; family Obscuribacteraceae; genus JAKFUT01. Next base: position 6,958 of record JAKFUT010000140.1, on the reverse strand, counting down.
GGAGACATACTAACAAAGGATCTTAATTTGTTTTCGGGTTCCGGAATTGCTACCGTCGACATCCATAGTTTACTCGGCACGCTGAACATAAATGCGGGCGAGGCTCATGTTCAATCCGAAGCAAGCACGCTGCAACTGGGGCGGTTTGTGATTACCGGTGATCCAACAATCTACAACGCCGGTGGCGATGTAATCATAGACAGTGATTTAGTATTCTCGGGTGCCGACCTTGCCATAGTCGCCAATGGAGACATTCTTGCTGCGTCTAATTCCGGCAAAATCGAGACCTCCGGCGGCAACATTTTGCTTGTAGCTGGAGCTCAATTCAGCAGCTCTTCCGGATCTGTGCTTGGCTCGAGCACAACCTCCAATGCACCGCTGACTCTTACCATTATCGGGAAAAGTGCCACTGGAGGGCGAATCGATCTTGTTGGCACTCACCCGATCACATCGCTCTCTTCCGCAAATAATTCTATCAACGGGTCCGGGGGAAGTATCGAACTAATAGCGCTACCTGGAAGCAACCCGCTATCAGGGCAGATAACAATTCCAGACACAGTCACCATACTTACTGGCGGAACCGGCACAGGTAAGAATGGCGATGTGATAATGGGCGCCAACAGCGTCATGATGGGAAAGAACGGCAAAAATCCTGACAGTTTCATAAGTATAGACACTCGCGGAGGCAGCGGCTCCGGGGGCAACATCATTATAGGCGGCGATCTCCAGGCCGCAAATGCGCCCCTGCTGAGCAGCACGGGTCCTTGTAATACATGCGCATATATACAAACAGACAAATTTATCAATAACAGCGCAATCAACCTGACAATACTGCGTCCTAGTCTAAACGCCGGCCGGCTCTATGCACCCGGACGTGATGTCTCCTTGATGATTAACGGCATCCTGACCGGTTCTATCATTGATGACGGCAACAACACTCCCGGGGGCAACATCACCATTCAACAAGGTGGTGGCAATCGACTGTTCATTGGTCCAAATTTCTTGACGCTCTTTGCGGGTTCGAGTACCGGCGTCAGCGGCATTCTCAGTGCCAAGGGGAGCTCCGGTGGCAGCATTAAAGTTAGTGCGGTGTACAACTTGAGCTCCATTCAGCTTTTGTCCGCGGCGAACATCGATGTTTCGGCGAGCAACGGGAATGGCGGCACTATATTGCTTGCTGCCTCAGCCTTTCCTGTTCTCCTACCCGGAGGGTCTATCTCTGCTGATGCAGCCGGCGGCAACTTCAATGGTGGTAACATCTATATCAACACCGATGGCACTGCCCTCGGTTTCAGTAAGATTCCGCTGTACCTTCCAAGTTATCTCAGTCTTTCCGCGCCGCTATTGCTTTCAGCCAACGGATCGGGCAAAGGAAATGGCGGAGTCGTTAATATCGTAAATTCTACGGACCTGTCTGCCGGGCAATTATCAGTTTCGGCAACCGGGGGTAGCTTGGGTTCTTCCGCCGGAAATGGCGGCACTGTCATTATCAACAATTCGACCAACGCACTAACGGTCGATCCATTGTCCATACGAGTTTCTCCGTTAGGTGTTAATGGCAATGGCGGTACTATCTATTTGAGCGGCAGCCCTCTTGTCATAAACGGATCGCTTCTTGCGACAGGCGGAGGAGCCAACGGACAGGGCACCGGAAATGGTGGCAGTATTTCGCTTATGAGCGCAACTTCCAATTTCAGTTTGGGGCTGGGTGGCGCACCAGCAAATGGTATTACTGGCAAGCTAGACGTTAGTGCTGGAGTTGCAGGCGGTGCCGGAGGCAAATTAAGTGTCAACACCAAAGGCACTCTCAGTGTTTTACGCGGCACACTATCTGCCGATGCAGCTGGACCGGGCGATTACGATGGTGGCAGCGTGTCCGTGATCACCGACAAGTTCAGCGTGCAACTAGGTCCCGGAGCGACTTCGCTTGAAATACTCACCGCCAACGCTTCCGGAAATGGTAACGGTGGTATCGTTCTGTTGCAGGCTGCTCAAAGTGATATTACTGTAAATGCGGGTAAGACTCTTCGCTTCTTTGCCAAGGGCGGCAGTGCCGGAAGTAATTTTGGTGATGGCGGAAGCATCACGCTGGAAGGTAACAACTTAAGTATAGACCCGACATTCTTGATTGGCGGTCCTGGAGGAACGAACGGGAAGGGTGAAAACATTTCATTGATAGCGCACGGCAGCCTCTTCGTCAACAATGCCATTTCTGCAGATGGCAATGGAATTGGTGACGGTGGCTCGGTAACTTTGAAAACGAGTTCGAACTTGACACTGGGCAACACGCCTCTGGCGCCAAATGCAAACGCTGTTAAAGGAGACGTCACCGCTAACGCAGGCCTCCTCGGCGGGTCCGGGGGAACGGTCGACATAGAGGGGCTCGGTGGTGGTGCAGCAGCAATGGCAAGCCTGACTTTGCAGGCAGACTCCAACGTACAAGTAAATAACGTCAACGGCAAAGGCGGCACAATCATACTCGGCAATAGTCAGCTGGCTCCTCAGTATCCAACTGCGACTCCCACTGTGCAAAAGCTGAACATCCCACAGGGCTCTCTCAATGTCGATGGTAGCATCGCCGGTGGCACTATAGTGCTGGCCGCGAATACTCTCAACATAACTGGAGGCGGTGCGCTTTCCCTCTCGGCAAAGAGTCCGGGCAACGGCGGTTCCGTTTCGGTTCTCACCACTCAAGGCACTGTGACCACGGGCACGAGTTCAAATAATATCAACATTGATGTGGGCGGCGGCAATGGTGGTACCATCCAAATAGCAGGATTTGCGGTCAATGCTACACCAGGCGATCTGAAGTTTTCGCCGAACGGCAGCAATGGGAATGGAGGAAACATTCTCCTGTCGGGCATCGCAGCACTGCAAGTGAATGGCGACCTTTCGGCTGATGGCACCGGTTCTGGCAATGGAGGCAGCATCACCTTATTTTGCCCTGGCTGCAATTTATCTGCGGGTCCGGGCAATCCATCCAGCATCAATGGAAATCTAAATGCAAATGCCGGAACAACAGGCAAGGCAGCCGGAACAATCAATATTAACGCGGGCAACACTACAATTACAAGTCTAACGGCCTTGCAGGTTTCAGCTCCGGCTGGCGATGGCGGAACTATCAACTTAGGGGCCGCTAATGTGCTCACGCTTCCGTCTGGAACTCTCTCCGTCAACGGAGGCGCCGGTAATACATCAGGTGGTCGAATCATATTGATTGAATCGCACCCTTCAGCTGGCGTGATTAAGGTGTCCGGCTCAGGCGCCTTGAAACTTCAGGCAGACGGCAATGGTAGCGGAAATGGTGGCACAATCGCAGTGACACAGACCGGAGCCTACTTTCAGCCACCATTTTACTACGCGACTAACATAGGAAACTCACCGAAGGAAATCTCATTGGAAGCAATTGGTGGTTCTAATGGCGGTGCTGGAGGAAACGTATCGATAACAGCAAATAGCACCGAGAACATAGACTCGGCAGCGGTAAACATCAGCCCCGGTCTGAATGGAAATGGAGGCAGTATTACAATCAATGCTCCTACCTTTAGAGTTTCAGGTGATGTTTCCGCCAACGGATCAGGAAATGGAAATGGCGGGTTAGTTAATCTGACGTTTTATAATTCTCCAGTGACGGGTCCGTTTATAGTTGGTAGTCCGTTAGCAGGGTTAAGTTCTTCTGGCATCACTGGAACAGTTAGCGCCAGTTCTCCTGGTGGCGGCGCAGCAGGAACGGTCAATCTATCCATGTTTTTTTCCACTGGCGCTCCGCTGGTGGTGAATAGCTCGATAGATGCGGGCTCCGCGACAGGTGTTCCGGGCTCTGTAAACTTGATCAACATTACAAGCATCTCCGGCAACGGCAGCATCAATGGCACTATAAATACCCCGTGGTTCACAACGATCAATTCAATCAACCTTCCCTCAAGTAGCGGTCCGCTGACTCTCGGATCGATCAGGGTCGGCACCATCACCACCAATAGCGTCAATATCCCTTTGGGTTCTACCGTAAATTTAGACACGATAACTGCAGCAAACGTGATGAACAATGGTTTCATAAACAACCCGACACCGGGTGCCACAGTCACTATCCAGAATCCATCTTTCCTGGCGGTTTCCGGCAATGGCGTAATTGCTGCCAGTAATATAGTTTTTAGCAGCCCCTTCGGTATTGTGCATCAAGGAATGCTGATAGGCAACGTTACTACAATCGGGTCTATATCACTAACCGTAGGCAATCCTGCTCTCAGCACCAGTGCGGCTCTGGGTCTTACAAACACGAATGTATTGCGCCAAAGTAACAACCTGGTAGATACCAGTTTGAGCAATTTCTCCACAAACCAATTTTCATCAGTGGTTGCCACTGACGTTACACCTCGTTCAGTAAAATTATCGTCCGAATCAGAAACTGGCGAAACATTAGAACTTGGAGAGAAAGTAGTGGTTGTCAACTCTGCTCTGGCTTTCACAGCGTTCGTAGTAAGTGATGATTCGCTCGAGTTTGCAGAAGAAGACACCGAAATTGCGATGGTGGGCGAAGAGACTTACCTGCGCAAAGGGAAGCTCGTTCTTAGTACTAACAAGAAAACCAAAGTGATTAGAACTGTTCAGGGAATAGTGACCATCGGGGCCGATTCGGTTGCGGCAGTTACGGTGTCGGCACGAGGTACTTTGACAGTAGATACGATTTCCGGCACGGGCGAGTTTGTTTCGAAATCACAAACGGAAAGAGTAGCTTTGGCCAGCGGCAATGCACTTTTAACGAACCAGGACGAGTTGAGCGAAGAAGAACTGATTGACGCCAATGGAAGTGCCGGACCAGTTACGGGATCTGTGACAAAAGTCAGTCGCAATACATTGAAACGAACTATCGCTGTCAGTCGCATGATCGAAAAAGACATTATGATTAACGGCTCGTTGATAAAAGTCAGAGCAGCAACAACGGGTCAAACAAGCCAATACCTGCGAAACTTGAAGCATGCAAAGTATGATTCTAATGAAGCCAAACCAATCGGATACGTTGAGTCTGTCAAGATGAGCCTGGCTTTAGCCGGAGATGCTGCGCCATTGCAAAAGAAGATGATCTTCGGCGTTGATGGATGCAAATACACAGAGCCCGCTGCCAATAGATTGCAGCTGGACTCAGGCGAATTATTTTTTCAAGCGGAAGAAAACACCGAATTGACTGCCGGTGAGTGTACCGTATTCGTGAGAAAGGGAGCCTGTTTGAACGTCTCTAACACCAGTTCCGGACAAACGACCATGAGAGTCTGTTCGGGCTTTAACGCTGTAAGAGTGAAAGTGAAGAAATATTCGGCGACACTTCAGGCTGGGGAGGAGCTGGTGATCAGCAACCGGAGAATCTCCACTAGCGAAGCTTTCGAGAGCGACTTCGTTTCGCATCGCGATAGCCGTGCGGCGCAATGCGACGGCATGACTTTTATCCATTCCGAATTCTCCATACCCTCATTGCTGACAACCAAAAGCCACATGAGTCGTTTGCTGCACTCAAATGCTTCTGCGGATAAGACAACGCAAGCAAAAGTGTTAAAGTCGGCTGTAGTTGTGCAAATGGTAAGAGGAAAGAAAGGACCATATTCAAGAAGAATTCCCTCCACCTAACCGTGGCGTTCTCGTCTCGAACAAATGCACCAACCCCGTGCAACGCGTGACCGGATCAGCCCGGGTCTGCAGTAAACGTTACCAAGTCAAACGCCAATGTTTCGTTGTGCAATGTTCCGCTTCCTCGTCGAGCGTTCGCTAACCCCCTTATTGTAGTGGTCCCACAAAATAGCATTTTCCATCTGCTGTCCCTATGAACGACGAATGGGATAGCGTCATCGACACCAAGTTCCAGATTGCTTCCAGAACAGTGCCTAAAGCGAGGCTCCCGAAGCTTTGCGGGCAACGAGTGAGACGTTCCGGAAGCGACGAGACGACTATTGGAATGGACAAAGAATGTGCAGGCGAACGGCGGGTAACACCTTTCAGTGCTACCCGCTGCTGTTCTTCTATTACACGCCGGAAGCCAAACGCAAGCGCTCATGCTCGACTATGTGTCCAGCTCGAGCAGCGCTGCGAGGGAACTCGCGGCCACGCATTATCAGTTCCTTGTCGTAGCGCTCTGGCTTAAACACCGAGCAGAAGTACTCGATAGCAGCGTCTACGTCAAAGTCTCGGCATGAGAAAATGTCTAAAGTGATAAATCCCTTATCGGGAAATGTATGTATGGAAATGTGTGACTCGGCAATCAGCACGACTCCACTAACTCCCCAATCGTCCGGCACGGTGCCTTGATATCGGAATACATACGGTGGCATGATCTTTGTCATGTCCAACTTGTCCGGGTAGGCGTCGAGCATAATACTGACTGCCGACATGTCTCCGAGGAGATCCGCGGGACATCCGTATGCTTCGAGAATAAGATGTGGTCCAAACATTGTTTCTTCCCCCTGTGCTTAGCCCGCATGTACGGGCAAAGTAGTGTCCGAGCTTTTCTCTTGAAAAGAGAAGGGGTACACGAAACGCTTACCTTTATTACCAGATGTTAGGACTGCGCCGCTTTTCTGGAAGTTGGGCGTTGTGTGTCCGTGAGTTACCTCCTTTTAACATTTGAATTTAAGTTGAGTATTCTACAGAAAAAATGGAGATTACGCTGGCAAAGATCATTTTTTCTTTCAGCAGATTCTGGCACCTTGAAACCGACTGCATTTACGTTGGCAGTGAGACGCAGCTTGTGGTGTCATGTTCCCGAAAATTGAAATATGTGAGCGACCAATTTGAAGCGCCAAATTTGCTTAATAGGAGTTCGCAACACATATCCAAAAGCGGCCTACCGGAGGGCTGCGGGAATGTCAGTACAAGTTGAAAAACCGGGCGCGGGAACGTGACAGAATCTGTTGCGGTGACATCAAGCTCCTGTGGACAACAAATCGCTACATCGCGGTAAGTTGACTTACAA
>JAKFUT010000067.1 GCA_021732565.1 Candidatus Obscuribacterales bacterium | reverse complement strand
CTATTTCCGTGAGTCCTTCCGGACCGCCGCCAAGTCCACCCGTAGGATTCAACCCGTCTAGAAGCGGAACAAAGCCTCTCATGATTTCTCGCTCTTCCTCATCCATCAAATAGGGTAAGCAGAGCGCCGCAAATCGACCGGAGCCGTCAAGCCATTCGCGAGCATATGCCCGGATCACCCGTGCACCGAGTTGTGCGTCGGCCTCCATAACGCGCGAAATCGTTCCCTGTACCAGTGATTTGACAGGCATGCGCCAGAGAATTTCATATATACGCATGTAAAAGCTCCACAATTGTCCGGGCTCAAGTCCGGCATTCATGTGTTGATATATCTCGGACATTCTTAGTGAACTGTGTCGTTGAAGCCGATCGTTAATCAGCAAATCGGCATACAGATTTCCCACGAATGGAGCGGTTGTCTCTTTTGTTGGCAGTGATTGGCGCATTCTGGCCACCATGCGTCCGCTCTCGGTCAAGTCACACGGACACAACACGTGGTGCCCGATTTCGTGGGCGAGAATTTCCAGACCGTAGTCTTCAAGGTTATATTTTGCGATTTCGGGAATGCTCAAAACGATGGCGTGATCCGGAAAGCGAATCATCGCAAAGGAGCCCGTCAACCCTTCTCTGCGTTGATCTTCTGCCACGACACACCAGCGCGGCTCCGATAGTCTGGTGAATTTCCCCCATAGGGCTAATGCCGCCGGCCACTGCCGCAGCCATCTTGCCTTGATTTCTGTGATTTCAGTGTTATTCATTGCGCTGTGAGGTCCGGAGCAGGTTGAGTATCCTGGTATTTGTTTCCCGTTAACTCATCGAGACTTTGCCGATTAGTGGCTTTCATTGGCTGTGGTCTGCGGGCAGGAATACAACCTGCCGTCTGGACAATTCTCCGTTGCGCCAAACAGGGAATGTCAAACTTCCTCTGTGCGAACGGGGAAGAGATTCGGCAAAGGAGGGCGCTGCGGGCATGCTTCGCCCCCTATGGTGAGCTGCTACGACCGATTACCAGGAGCCTATGGGAAAGTGCCGTAGCTAAAACCATGGTGTTACCATCGGTGGCATAGCTCTTTATGCAGTCCGGCTTTGGAATGGTGACCTTTTGTGCTCCACTGGTAATGGTATCTTCCGAGTGCAGAACAATGTCTGCATTGATGCTGGTTGCGCTCGCTACCAGCGTTTGCCCGAAAGCACCAGCGATAATCTCGCGGGTGCTTTGCAGGACGCTGGCTGCTTTGGAAGTTGCTTTGGCTGGTTTGAGTATCGCCACCACATCCGGCTCGCCTGCTCGACAAAGTGTGGAGCCAAAGACATCAGCGCTCAACACCCACCAGCCACCACCATCAGTGGCAAAGAAGTTCCCCCTGGAAAACACCACATCGGGTGGTCTCAAGAATTGTCCACCGAATCCTCTAAATGCACCGATCTGCCGGGTAACCTTGAGTACATTTTCGAAACGCCCGCCTGCCAGCGCTGATGGATAGAGCCATGGATCCTGCTTCAAACGGGCACAGAACTCTGCTAAGGGAATGCCAGACGGGTGCGACAATCCGAGGCATGGTGCTGCCAGCTCCCAGCTAAGTCTTGCGCAAGAATCGAGAGCACTTTCCCTGTAGTGCGTCATTCCGCAGCGCCAGGCAACAACTTTCCCCGCCTCGCGAAACATGGCGATATCGGAACAATAGGGGGCCAGCCGCGACATATCTGATATCCACAGCTGCAAGTTTGCCTCTGGCACACGGGACAAATTGTATGCAGCGTTGCTCACTGCCGCGACAATTCCGCCACAATCTAGAGCCATTAAATGTTTTGCCGCCGGTAAGATTGAGGACCAGGCCGAATCAATAGTAGTGCTGCCGCTGTCGTTGCCGAGAAAGCCTGTTCCGGTTAGCTCCAGGGCGACATCATAAAGCCCGTCAATGATAGTATCGAGCTTGTCCGAAGGCAGATGCGACAGTGTTTGCACTATCGGCGCCACCGTGTCCAGGAGGACACTCTTGAAAATGTTTGCGTCAAGAGTAGGTTTGGCATGTCGCGCTTGCACGAAGCGCAAATTAAAGTCAGCGCGCCTGCGCTTTAACGCTTGTGCAAGTGCGCTCGTTCGATCGAGTCGCGGCGCCGTTAATTCTTCCACGTTAGCCATGTCAGATAGTTCGTGTAGCGTTGATGAAGGTATTTCAAGTAAACTAAGTCGTCATAAATATGTCCATAAAGCTTGCGCCCTTTCGCCCATTCGTTGAGCAATCTTTCTATGCGCACAAGTCGAGCACGTGCGTCTGCTTCGGTGACAGAATCGAGGCCTCGGTCAAACTCCTCCATCAGGGCAGTTACAGGGTCGTCGCGGTCAAGATTCAGCCTGTCATATTCCTTGCATGCTAAGACGAACAAGTGCCTGATCCAGCTCAGGCGATCAAGTCGAAAGGTATCCATTGCGTGCTGCTGAAAAAATGCCGATTCTGGATCTTGCACAAGCTTGTCGTGAAGCACGAACGGAATAATTTGCACCACATCGTCGAGCGTGACAGCTTGATTGCCTCTAAAATAGGCCAGTGCTTTTACAAAGGTTAGCAAAGTGAGCAAAGAACGAACCGACAAACCGTTTTGAGTTTGCACTCCCGGATCCTTCAGTTTGTCACGCCCTGTGTCCTTTGCCGCAATCAGGTGATAGTCTTGTCCTGCAAGCTTGATTGTGTCTTTAGTCTTGTACTCGAACTGAACGCCGGCTTGTTCGCAGAACTCGAATTGGCTCGCGAAAAATTCGATGCGTCTGCGAACGTCGATTGGTACCTCTACTTGCAGTACCTCATCATGCATTCGGTCCAGTTCTTCTTCGCTAAATATGATCTGCCGCGGAACGGCCTCTTCCGGGCGAATTCCTTCCTCTACGCGAGCTAGCAATTGGTACAGAAAGCGTGTGTTGAAATTGAGGCAACGTACTACCACATCAATGCGATCTTTCAGTGCTTCGATTACCTGATAGGTGCCACCACCTGCGTCATCATTGGCGGTGAGATACCACGCTGCGGGGGGGCACTCGTAGATCTGATCCAGAATTTCCGCATAGTTATCGCCTAGAACAGTGAGCAGAGCTGATTGGGTGCGCGTGGGAATGCGATTATATTCGTCGATGATTTTCACTTTCATCGATAACCATTTGCGCCATGAGATGGTTATTCCGTCCATACTGCGTGCATTCACAAGGTCTGCAGGCAGAGGATTTCCGAGCAGATCAGATATGGTCATTTGCGGCTGACCGTGCTGTATTGCGCGGCGGACATCTTTGATCGAGTAACCGGCCAAGATTCCCATTAAAGTGGCGATTGAGGTCTTCCCCCTCCCGGGACCTCCAATCAACAGGCAGCGACGGCGCACTGCCAGATTGAGCAAGGGGACCAGAATAAAACTTGAATAGCTTTGTCCTGTGGGGAGCGTGAGTATGCTTTTTTGATCGCCAAAGACAAAGCTCTGGGGCTGACCCTCGTTGAATTCGATATCATAATGAGGGCTAATAATAGCTTGATTGACGATCCAGAAATAGGACTGTCGAAGTTTTTCGTCGAGCGGCGTCCTGAAACCCGCCTCGGTCTGGACTGCAACGGGACCTTTGTAAAGGTCTTCTACGTCAAACAGAACCTTTTCGCGACCGGCGGCCGGATTGGTTGGAGCTTCGCTCACGTGTTGAAAAAGTTTTCGTACCATGGCTCACTCCGGAAAGTTTTCCATTGAGGAGGGCATCCCCGCTTCTGTAATTTCAAACGGTAGTATATTCGGTCCTTAGCGATTAACTGTTAGAGGAACTACTGAAATCAAACCGAATTTACTTGTAAATGTCCCGAGACTAAAATAACTCACGAGTCAGCATTTCCTCGCGCAGAGGCAATGTATTATTACGGTCAGTGCGCAAGCCGCCTGACAAGAGTGAGGGCAGCGTAACTGGCGAGAGGCGCAGAACGTGAAGCAAGAAGGCCCTTATCTTGAACAACTGACTCATCGGCTGGCCGAGTGCCCGCAAGATTTTCTTGCCGCGCCCGTGATTGCCGGGGCGGGCCAGGTCGATGTACTTGCTGTAGTCTGCGACTTGTTGCACGACCTCTCGGTGAAGATTCCCACTGGAGAGTGGAGTGCCAAATTTGGTGCGGCGGTGAAATCCAATGCCTCAGGTGAAGTGAATAGACTCAAGTTGATTCTATTGGCTTGTTGGCTGTTCTCTGATGATTGGTTCAAAGAGCATGCAGCGGCTACCATTGTGCTACCGAGCATACTGGCTGATGGTTTCAACGAACTTGCCGCGTTCATAAAAGCAGATTCCTTTGTGAGCGCTGGCGAAAGACGCGAAGAATTCTGCAGGCATTGCCTGGCTCTATTGTCTTTCCGCCCGGCGGGCGAATCTGAGATTAAGGCGTTGGATCAGCTTGCGGCGCTGAGCAGTGTTGAGCGCAGTCGCGTCGTGGAAGAAGCACGATCGGCGCACGCACGGGCGGAGCAAATTCGCAAAGCGATGGCGGCAAAGGCCGCTGAGGAAGCTGCGGCAAAGGCTTCTCGGGAGTAGAGCGATGACTGATGCTACAGCAATTCCAGCTGAAATCAAAAGGAGAAATCCGCTTATTAACAAAGCCGGTCTGGCTATGTTGGAACGATTGCGCGAACATCGCGATGCTCCGCGCTGGAATCATGCAGCAGGCGATCGACTTATCGCAGATGATCTTGAGGCTCTGGCTCGGTTTGAGGAGCAACTGGTTGTGGCACCGCGACAGAAGTCGCCGGAGTTGCCCGAACATATGGTGAAGTGGATAAAGACCGGTCTGGCAGTGGTGCCGGCCTTTCGTATGAGAATTCCCCAGGAGCCGGATGTCTGCGAGATCTGGCCCGATATTGCCACCATGTCGAGAGAGGACATAGCAGTGTCGCCAGAAATGTTCGTTCCTGATGATGCCGATTTGTCCGACCTGATTGTTTATCGCACCGCGGGAACCACCGGGCACAGTCTGTTGGTTCCCCATTCTGCTCGTGCGGCCGCCAGCTACCAGCCCCTGTTGCAGCATGCCTTACGTTTGCACGGTGTCACTCTGGAGTTTTCCGCTGATAACGTTGGCTGTTTCCTTGTCTGTGCCCAGGCCCGAACGGTTACATACCCGACTGTACTATCGGCCTGGAATCAGACCGGCTTTGCCAAGATCAACTTACGATCAGACGACTGGCCTCGGCAAGACAGCGTCCATCGTTACTTTAGCGATTTGCAACCTTTGTTTCTGACCGGTGACCCGATCTCATTTTCGGAAATGATGCGTTTAGGAATTAAGGCTGCGCCCGGAGCGTTGGTATCGACCGCGGTGGCTATGAGCCCTTCTTTAAAGGAGAAACTTGCGGCAATTTACGCGTGCCGGGTAATCGACTGGTATTCGTTAACTGAGACCGGACCGATTGGATTCGGCTGTCCGGTTTCGAATTCTTATCACATTCTTTCTCACGACATTTATGTGGAATGTCTTGACAGCGAAGGGCGCATTGTTAATCCGGGAGAGCGCGGCGAAATCACTGTTACCGGTGGACGCAATCCGTTTTTGCCGTTGCTGCGTTATCGTACTGGAGACTGGGGGAAGCTGGTGTTTCAGCGCTGCGTTTGTGGCAGCGATGTACCGCGGATCGAGGAACTTGAAGGTCGTGCTCCGGTTTTGTTTCGTAGTGCTTCTATGAATCTGGTTAATCCTGTCGATATTTCAGGGGCACTGCGTGAGTTTCCGATTGTGCAGCATGAGTTCGTTCAGCATAAGGACCTGTCAGTGGAGGTTATTCTCAGGCTCATTCCCGGCACGCTGTTAGATGAACGCCTGGTAGCCGCCCGCCTTGCAAGTTTGTTCGAGGAGTCGTTGAACATAAACGTGGTCATCGACAACAAACTTGGCGATCGCACCGCGAGCGGCAAAACCGTACCATACCATAGCGAACTGCTTCTGGAGGATTGATGATGGAGAACGTACCGCTTGATCATCCATGGCCGCAGCGGAATCACCGGGTCTATGCAGCTCTCACTAACAGCTGCAATAGATCCTGCCCGTGGTGCAGCACTTGTTCGTCTCCCGCCGGAAGCACCTTTCTGCCCGTGGAAGATTTTGTAGCTGCTTTGCCGCCGGATCAAGCCTTTGAGATACAACTCGAGGGTGGCGAGCCCACGATTCATCCGGGCTTCTGGGAATTTGTTCGGATATCTCTGGAACACCCTGGTACCACGCGTCTGGTGCTCTGCACCAATGGCGCAACCATGCCGCGCCGTGAGATAGATTTGCGTAGTTGGGTCGACCGGCTCGGCAAACAGTTGACGCTCAAGCTCTCTATTAATCACCATCTGCTTGAGTGCGATTCTGGCTTGATTCCTCTTGCCAGCTTACTACAAAAGGTTTTTGCGGATCTTTCGCCGGAGCATTTGCTTGTATTCAATGTCAGGCTGCGGCGAGGTTACGAAGATGATGATGCCGCAGTTAGAGAGCTGGTGGAGCAGGCAGGGCTCGCCTCTCAGTCAAATGTCTTCTATTTGCAGCGGTATGGCTTTGCGTCGGACGAGCTCGGTTGGGATGAGCCATTCCTGGTAGGACACAACTTCACGTTGCTGAATCCGGATGGACGAATATTCGGACCTGACTTGATCGGGCGATCGGAAGCAATGAGAGTACTGGCATGATTTCCTCGCCTTCAATTCAGATATCGGAAGAACCGGGGATCTTCGTTCCCGAGTGGCGGGGGCGAAAGTGTGAAGCGTTCAGTCTGGCAGATAATAGTACCGCCGGTACCACTACCAGGGTCTCTCTCTGGGGTGCCACTAACGAGATCTACAGCAATGCCAATCTCTCGGTCTACAGCGCGCAATCCTGCAACGCTCGTTGTATGTTTTGCGTGGAGGAGCTTCGCCCCGCATCTCGGGGAATGGAGCTGGGCAAACAGAAATCCATCGAACGAGTTGACGCAATTTATTTTAGTGCTTTGGAGTCGACGCTGAATGAGCTGTCGGGGCTGAACCCCAGTGTTTCGGTGACGGGAGGTGAGCCCAGTAAAGACTCACGGCTGGCGCGGATATTGCAACTGCTTCAGCGAAAGAACATGCGTAAGCGAACGATGACCACAAATGGCTCGGGCTTGTTTGACGAGATTGATGGTTGCCGTGTTATTGACTGGGTAATTGAAACGGGCATTCAGCACCTTAACATTAGTCGAGCTCATCCGGACTGCAATACCAATGCACGCATTATGCGGTTACCTGACGGGCTGCGCCTTGACCAATTGAGTGAAGTGGCGCGGATAGGCTCAACCGCGGGCACACGCTTAAGATTGTCGTGTGTGCTTCTTCATGAGGCCGTTTGCTCATTAGATGGCGTCGTTGCCTATCTAGAGTTTGCAGAAAGTCTTGGAATAGACAATGTCATTTTCAGGCAATTGATGAAGACTGATGACAGCACGCACCAGTTGAATCACGTGGTTAAGTATAGCAATCAGCAACGTGTCGCTCTCGAGCCTCTATTGGAGGAGATCAGCCGTGACCCCGTGTTTACATTTCAGCGCCAGATAGTCGGCTACTACTACTATGTGGAAGTCTGGCGCTATAAGCATATAGATGTGGTCTTCGAAGAAGCAGACCTTGCCCGGCTTGAGGCCGTTAAGCGCACCTTTCCCGGTGTCATACACGAGCTTGTCTTTCATCCTGATGGCAAGCTCGCTTCCACGTGGCAGCCTCGGGACGGCATGCTGGGACCGCCAGATGTCTAAGTGAGTTGTTTCAAGAGAATTACGAAACTGGCGCTTGTCAAGCGGATCTGGCTTCACGTCGATTACACGTCGCAAAAACTATCGTACTTATAGGTCTTTCAGCCAACCAAAAAATATGTTGTAGTTCGCTTTAAACAAGCGCTCAGGTTGTGCATTTTGCCCATATCGGGTCGACTCTTACACAGTGAAATTAAAGAGGACGAATATATGAAGTCAGTTTTGTATGTAGCTATGCTTTTAACTTGCATCGGCAGTTCAATGCTCCCGTCTAGTGCTCGTGAGGAATGGAGAGAGAGACATCCTCGACGGGCGGAAGTGCTCAGGCACGATCGGTTCGAACGTCGAGAGATTAACGCGGATCGTGGACAGTTGAACGGCCGGTATCACCGGCTGATGCACGAAGACAGACAGATCTCGCATCAAGAGCAACATTGGGCGCGGCAGAATGGCGGTTACATTACTCGCGGAGAACAGCGCCGCCTCAACCGCGAGGAGAATCGCCTACAGCGACAAATCTCGCATAACTACCGATAGTTAGCCGGTGGTGTGCCAGGCAAGGCTGAAACCAGAGAATAACGATCCCGCCTTTGCACGGCAGATTGTCGAATCCAGTGCCTACTGATTGGCCGGGCCCGGCGCTTACGCGCCGGCCTTGTCGGCTCGGTCTTCCGGAAGGTCGAGATCAGCCGCTCATTTGTAACGCCTGGAAACCTCCCCTCTCATAACTATCTATCCGGAAGGAAGCGAACTTCAAGCTTCGGTACATACTGGCGCGGAATCCCCGAAGAGCCTCAGCCTTCGGATGCGTGTAACTGATTGTGAAGAAGAGCTCCCGGTGCCGAGAAAATGAAGCACTTTCTGGTATAAGTATAAGTGTACGAGTTACTTAAGTCCGAGTTACTTAGTCCGAGTTATTTTGTTCGAAGTACTTAGTTCGAGTTATTTTGTTCGAATATTTTGGTCCAAGTTACATGTCCTAGTTACTTGTTCTAGTTATTGTCCGAGTTATTTGTTCTGGTTTATTTGTCCGAATTTTGGAAGGCTTTCATTTCGAGGAGGCTGAAACCTTAATCATTGGATTGTAAAACCTAATAGATACTGTAATCCCGGTTGCGGCCGGAGAAGTTTGAAAGTACTGTAGGCAGCCCCATCATTTATGGGGCTGTCTTTTTGGTGCAGCGCCGGTCGAATCTCAAGCCGGACTTAACCTAACCATTACCGTTAATCAATCATGCAAATTTCAAACCTCGCCCCCGGCTGCATCCTTGCGCGTCGATCGCCATCTTATTGTGAGCTCCGCCATTGGCTCTCCCTGTCGAGGCAGCTGAAGGCCAGGTAGACAGAAAACCGAATGAGTTAGACCTCTTCCACTCGGGCACGCTGACTGGTTGCACAGTGTCTGGTTCACTTGCATGCAGTTTTTGAGTGTGTAACTCTACAGCGAAGTGATGTGAATTTACACGTTAGGCACTGAACAGTAGTCAGATACAGTTGTTCCTCGGCAAAGCTTCTCGGTTCGAAATTAAAATGATTCACTGGGATTAGGTAGGGACCAGTGATGTCTTATGACACACAGCAGAGAGAGGACTCTACCAATGAGTGACAAAGAAATTGCCAAAATTGAGGAAGCTAAGGCTCAGGCATCAGACAATCAAAACACATCAATAGCGTCAGAAGTCGCCAACCAATTGGGCGACTTCACCACGGCGAAGCAAGTGGGCCATGCATCAGATCGTGCCATCGGCCACATTTTCGAAAAGCATTTTCCGCTCAGCGAAAAGGAACGCGCTGAAGCGTTGAAGCAAGTAGGCAACAGCTTGGATAGCATGGTGAAAGGCGATATTCCGCATTTGCGCGAGCGGATGAAAGAGCTAGGCATCTCCACCAAAGAGCTAGATGATGTGGAAAAGAAATTGTCGGCCAAAGTTGAGGCTGCCAAACCAGTTGAAGAAGCAATTTTAAAAGGGGACGTAAAAGCTCTGCAAAAGCTAGTTTCTGAAATGAAGCCGGAAGATTTAACCGAAATAACGGAACTGGTTCAGAAACACTTTGAACGGATGGGAATGAACATCGAAGTTGACTATACCGATGGAAAATTAATTCTGTCTGGTACAAAGTCTGACAGAGCTGTTCTGATCTCGAAGGATAAATTGGACGTTATCGGCGTGAATGCCGATGGTAGCTACGATTTCACACGACACTTCCGTCGAGAAAATCCGGCCGCTGAATTGAAACAACTTGGAGATGGCGCATTAGGTCGCTTTATGTATCCTCCACAGTATCGTTACAAAGATATTCTTCCTAATATTCAGTTTGACGAGCTACATCGCTCATCTGGACCCGGAGCATCATCCGGTGGCAGCTCAGCGATAGGGCGCATAACAAACAAGGCGAAATAGGATATCGCGAAAGGGAAGGCAGCTGCCGGGCTGCCTTCCCTTTCGATAGCTTGATTCCTGTTCACGACAAGTCTGGAGATAGACTAAGCGTTTGATCCACTCCGTTAGTGAGAATGCGAATGCGAGTGAGGATGCGAGTGTCCTTCTTCTTTGCACTCTCCTGCTGCCGGTGATTCAGGTTGTTGCAGTGCGGCGATGCTTATTTGTGCCGCCAGTCGCTGTGCTATCTCACGGAATGCTAGTGAGGCCGGCGCATCAGGTGCAGAAATCGTGATCGGAACACCAATGTCGCCACCCTGTCTTATTGCAGCTTCCAAAGCAATTTCGCCAAGGAATGGTATTTCCATTTCTTCTGCCAGGGCCTTGCCTCCGCCGTGTCCAAAAATATCAATTCTTTCACCACCAGGTGCTTCGAAGTAACTCATATTCTCGATCAGGCCAAGCACGGGAACATGCATCTGGTTAAACATCGCTGCACCCTTGCGAGCGTCGGCGCATGCCACCACCTGCGGTGTAGTTACGATCACACCACCAGACAGATTTGTGGCTTGACACATGGTTAACTGCGCGTCACCGGTTCCTGGAGGCATGTCTACGACCAGATAGTCGAGTTCGCCCCACTCAACGTCTGTAAGAAATTGACGAATCGCTTTATCCAGCATCGGACCACGCCAGATAACAGGAGTGTCGGTGGCGACGAAAAATGCCATGGAAATGCACTTTACCCCATGATTTTCCGCTGGAATAATTCGGTTGTCCTTCGCTGTCGGTTGATAGTCTGCAACCCCTAACATAATTGGCGAGTTGGGTCCGGTGATGTCAGCATCTAGCAGACCCACTCGCGCTCCGAGCTTTGTAAGTGCAACGGCCAGGTTGATGGAGACTGTCGTCTTTCCAACTCCGCCTTTACCGGAAGTTACAGCGAGGATTTGCTTTATGCCCGGGATGCTTGTCTTTCCAGCGACAGTCCCGCGAGACGAGACTTGTGCCGTTGATTCCATTTGCACATCTTCAACGCCCTGAATGGAGGAAACCGCTTGTTTTGCCTCTGTTTCAAGCTTTTCTTTGACAGGACAGGCCGGGGTCGTAAGTGTCAGCTTGAAGAAAACCTTCCCGCCGTCAATCTTTACCTCGGAGATCATGCCCAGGCTGACAATATCCATGTTGAGATCAGGGTCCATGACGCGCGACAGCGCGGCCAGTACCTGCTCGGAAGTGACTTTGTTATTCTTCTTGCCAAACATCGAGCGCTGGCCTCCCCGTTTATCTATCTAAGCTCTAAAAATATAGCCTGTTTGTGGTTTTACTGGCTGGCCTGAGCAAAATTTCCCATTCAAGATCACAAAGGCTAAGGCGCCGGAACCGTTAGAGCTGGTCGCCATCACTGTTCAGGGTATAGTCCCCTGGCAGTCTTCTATGCTGGAGAATTTACATTAACGTCTATCAACCAAAGCCTGACATAGTGCTGTTGCCATCGAGCTTTGACAAATGAATAAACTTGGCTTCAACTCAAAGAGCTGACTTTTGCTCCAGATTGACTGCGTAAAGAAGCAATCACCAGGATATTTGGTTTCAGGACCGAACAGCACTTTGGTTTTTGAATGCACCGCCATCTCATGTGAGACCGGCCTTGAGCCCGCTATCGGCTTGTGTTACAAAGCGCCCAAGGATGAGTTTTCAGCCGGCTGGACGGAAAAATCCTTCTTGAGAAGTGTTGCGGAAGGGAACCTTTTTTCGGCCAGCAATTCGTTGCGGCGTTAGACTTTCATTTGTCGGCAGCAATCGGCTGTACGGCGATGTGCGATTGACATTAAATCAGTAAGGTCTCAATTTCCTGTTCCCCGGTTGCTTAAGGCAGCTATTGCCGGGGAATAGCTATGTCATAGCTCCTTTAGAGTCAACCCCTTTAAGCCGCGTGTACACATGAACGAAAACGAATCCTGGTTCAATAAGTATGGTAAATGGGTGTGTTTGTTCCTCGGATCGCTGGTTGCATTGTCTTTCGCTTTTCTAATTTGCAAGACATTGGGTACCCAAGCGGCGACTTTGAGTAGCCAGGCCAAGATGACGTTGCTGTTCGCTATAGGTATGGTCGCTATTCAGTTATCCACCGGTCTCGACTGGATTGTGTTTAAAGCTGAAAAGCAGATCTCAGACGGGCACTACGCGGAAGCCCGCAAGCTAATTGAGCGTCTCATGTTTGCGTACAAGGTGCTTCGTCCGACTGCCCCTGATCGGGCTCGATTGCTTGTTTTGTTGGGTGGGTGCCAACTGGCCATGAACGATACTATCGCAGCCAAACGGTCATTAACTGAGGCTGTGGATATGATCCGCCAGATCAAACAGTCTGCGCTTTGGCTAGTGGGCGCCGATAGTGTTCTTGCTGAGCAAATAAATCAGGTCTTTGATCAGCGTTTTCGCTCCATCGAAGGCGTTGCAAATCTAGAATTGGCCGCGCTTTACCAGCGCACGGGTGAAACAAAGGATGCCGTAGCTTTGTGTCGGGGCGCCATCGATTCATTGCAGGAGTATCGCTCCGACATGGTTCGACAGATGACCAGACAAGAAGTGTCAAAGAGGAAGCTGAATCAGGGTGATCGTTGGACGGTTCTTTCTCGAGCTGTTTCAAAATCTGAAAAATTAGCTGGAATAGAACAATGTATTGAAGGTGCGTATGATCTCGCGCGGAGTTTGAGCCGCATTTAGACGCGCTGCAAAAGATAGTGGGAAGGGCACAAGGAGCAGGCGGTTGCCTGCTCCTTGTTTATATTCATTGAGGATCGCGCGATGGTACAGTCACAGTCGTTTTCTTGCTCATGCTTTTGGCAGCAGAGCTTGTTTGCGAATTTGTTGCGCTTTTTGCACAAGCTTCTCACCCTCTGACTTTCTTCCTGTTGCCTGATACAACAATCCAAGACCGTTCATGCTTGCTGCCAGTGCCGGATGCTTTTCTCCCAGAGCCTTCTTCTGAATTTCGATAGCCTGATTGTACAGAGCTTCTGCTTCCTTATTCTTTCCAGTTGCCCGGTCTAGTTCGGCCTGATTGAATATCGTCAGAGCCATGTCTGGATGCTCCATGCTGAGACGAGCTTTGCGTATTTTGAAGCACCGATCCAGGCATTCTTGCGCTTCTTTGTATTGACCATTGAGACGATAAGCAGTGGCAAGTGCGTTTAGGGCCGTAGCTGTATCAGGGTGATCTGCGCGCCTGTATGCTCGATCGCAAACCGCCACTGCTTCACGCAGTACGGGTATCGCCGCTTTAGCTCTATTGGTCTCGCGATACAGTTCTCCGATTCCGACGAACGATTTGGAAGTATGCGGATGATTCATTCCGATCAGTAACTTCCGTGTGTTCAACGCGCTCATGTACAATTTCTCGGAATCTTTGTACTGTCCCATATCCCGAAGTAGCCCTGCCAGGCTGTTCTCATCAGTCGCTGTGTCGGGATGTTGATGTCCGAAATTTTTTAAGTCAATGGCCAGAGCTCGCCGATAAAGTGGTTCGGCTTCTGAATAGCGGCCTTGCTCACGATACAATCCGGCCAGATTATCCGCGACACCGGCCACCTCTGGATGGTTGACACCACAGGCTGTTTCCTTGATCTTCAGTGCTTCTTTATACAGCGGTTCAGCCAGAGCATAGCGGCCCGTGTCTCTATAGAGTCTTGCGTAGCCGTTCAGAATTGATCCATAGATCGAATCATTCGGCTTTTTCACATCCTTGATCCAGATATCCACTGATTGTTTGTAGAGCGCTTCAGCTCGCGGGTAGTCGCCCTTGTCTCGGTTGAATGCAGCGATGTTATTTATCAGGAGCGCTGCTTCCATAGGCTTTTTCGCCAGTCGTTGATCGACGATGGATTTTAGCCTTGCATATACCGGGTCTGCTTCTTTGTAGCGAGCTTCCGTGCGGTACAACTCACCTAGATTGTTCAATGCATTGGCCAGCCGCGGATCGGCCGCATCGTAGTGCTCTGATTCCTTTATCGCGGAGTTAAACATTTCTTCCGCCTCGTCAAAGCGGCCCGCTAGAAACGCATTTTTTCCCTGCCCGATGTAAACGTAATAGGGGATGCTCTGGACGACGATTACTCCTGCCCACGCAACACAAACAGCAAGTATTATTCGTTTGTATTTTTTGATTTTGGGATTTTCGACAATTTTGTCTTTGATGAAAGCACGCACTCGGACAATCTTGTCTTTCAACGAAACTTTGTCCTGCTGCTCTGCGGGTTGCACTGCGTGGCTCGCTGTCAAGGGTCTTCTCCTGGTTATGCCACGGTCTCCCGCCTTCATCTCACTGGATGAAGACGATAAATGAACAAGGAAACCGGGTAAGAGTTTGTGAGACCAGATTAATCAGCCTGAACTTCCATGTCAATCTGACTTTCGTCATATCCCTCAAGCCTTAAGGCACGGTGGGCAATGGAATCTACAATATCTTTTCGCCCTCGCCCGGCACTTCTTGCTCTGGCGATAGTTTGCCAGCCGTGGCTGTGTGGGTTGAGCATGCCGTTGGCCATGGCAACGGAAGACATGAATCCGGAAACGAGCCTGGAAGCGAAGCAAGAAGCCAACGGTGACTCGCCCGGGCAATCGCGGGAAGCAGAACCCTTCGAGTACGAGTATTTCGCGGAGATGGTGTCGCTTTCTCCGCAAAAGGAAAAGATTCGGTTGTGCGGTCTGGATAAAGTGTGTATGGAAATGTGGAAATCTGGCCGGCTGGCGGTAATGAAAAACGGGAAGTTTGTGCTGGGAAATTTTGATGGAACAGGAGATTCTGAGGAGGCGATGATTCTGGAACAAGATTCTAAGACTGGCGCACGGGACTATTTTGTCTTCGTTACCAGCCCTCGTAGTGAGGGGAGAATGTTGCTGGCTGAAGAGCTTATTCCCGATGTGCATAACATAGTGGACTTCTTTTGGGATCCAAGTAGAAAAGCATTCGCCGTAGATACCGGTGAGCGTTTGATGAAACAAGACTCCACCCTTAGAGTGGAGGGCTCGGCCCCTAGAACGGTGCTAACAGGACAATCCGGCTTGATTGAAAAAGTTTTTACCTGGATCACATGGAATCCGCAGCAGAAGTGTGTTGTTTTTAGCAGGATTCGGCCTAAGCTTAGCGACAAGTCTGCTTCTGAGAAGCACAAACACACAAAAGACGCCAACGCTGCAAATCAGATGCACCACTCAGATGCGGACTCAAGCAAGAACAGTTCTACAGCAGGAGCAAATTAGTGAGTTTAGTATTCGCCACATGTAGGCTCGCTTCGGGTCTCATCGCTGTCGTTTGTCTGGCATTGGCGTCAATGACGGTGCCAGCCGCGCAATCATGTCCTTGCGGTGAAGTGAAATTACTTACTCAGGTAAATGAAAGCGACTACACGCCAAAGATAGGTCTTTCGTATGCTCGAACTCCTCAATACAAAAAAGAGTTTGATGATGCTATAAGCGGCGCCTGTGCAACACTCAGCAAGCATCAGGGAGAAAAGAATCTGGCGGTTGTTTCTGATATAGATGAAACGCTGTTGGATAACATGCCGTTCTTCGAGAAACACGAAGAAGAAGTTGAGTGGAAAGATTTTTTTGCATGGGTAGATGAATCGAAGGCTCCGTCCTTGAAAAAAACGGCTGACATGTTGGCTCAGGCACGCAAACAAGGACTCGCTATTTTCCTGGTGACCGGCCGTATGGAGAAATTGCGCAAAGGTACCATCGATAATTTAGTACGCAACGGAATTGCATATGATGGCCTCTACATGCGTTCCAATGGTGATAAGGCGGAGGCGGCCGAATATAAATCTGCGGTTAGAAGGCAGATTGAAGAGATGGGCTACAAGATCGTCTTGAACATCGGTGATCAATTTTCCGATTTAGCCGGTGGAAGTTCTGAAGATTGTCAGAAGCTTCCTAACAAGATCTATTACATACCTTGAGGTTGCTCAGTTTTGAGCTGAAGTTGTAGAGCGGGATCCAGGAAGAAAACAATCAAACCTGAGACTCGGATTTTGGATCACGAGTAGCGATGATTGCCGCTTCGCAAGCCTCTGCGGCGACGGTCAACTAGACATGAGATCAGCTGCAACAGGACATGGGATGGGGGAGACTCTCGAGTCCGTACCTGGAGCATTTCGAAGCAGTCGAATCATTTTGATTGTGGTGGCGAGAAAGAAGGCGAAGCCAATCTGAATCGGAATCCAAAATGCAGTCTCGATTGCTACTGCAGAGCTGGTGTTAACCCCCGGGATCCAGAATACGAATTCCGTGGAGAAAAAATATGCACAAATGGTAATAACAACAATTATCCAGGCTAACTGCCAGCGGCGTAAGTCGCTGGAGGGCGAAGACTGGCTTGCAGAGCAGAGTTCAGCAACAACCTCTCCTGGCATTGTAAGATTCAGAAACGGAATATAGAAGGCTAGCACGGCATTGATAGGCGAGTATTTGATGTTATTCCCGCCCAATGCGTGATGATTTTTGGAAAAACGATATACCAAGACCGAGAGAACCACCGGCAAGGCATAGGCCAGAAACCAGGCAGAATCAAACAGAACAGCGAAGCTCAGATGAGACAAAGTTGGAACAAACTTGCGTAGCTGCGGCAGAATCATCATTGGTGAAACCGGATCAAAGACAGCGACTGCGGCATTGATCAACATTGTAAGGGAACAGAGAATTATGGAAAAATCCGCTGCCAGCTTTGTTGATCGGTCCGTTGCTTGCAGTTTTTGTTGCGTTCCGTCAACCTCGTCCAGCATTGTACTTGGCCTCATAGCGATCATTATTGTTGCTCCTCCAGACTGTGCCTACCAATGTAGCGAACTCCCATGACAATGACATAACAATCGAAACAGCAAGGTGTTACAACTATGCTCCAGTTTTCCATGTAACACTTGGAACGGCTTAATATAGATTACTGGAGGAACCGAGACGTGGATGACTCACAGCAGAAAACGTTGACGTTCAATCAAGTTCTACATCCCCTGCTGCCATTGCCACTGTGCAATTTCACGCCTGACGGTGTCGCTAGACCATCCGCTGGTTGTTTATGAAGAAGGCCTCAACGTTATCGAGACCATGTTGAGACTTAAGATCGGCAAGAAGGCGGATTTCCAATTGTCCTTCTTGACTGATCAAGCAAAGGAGATTGTCAGCCCTGTCTTACTTCACTCGCAAAATTTCGAGCACCAGATTCTCAAACTTTTCAACGTCTACCGAAGATGCTATGCGCACCTTACGACCGCCAAACAGCGGAGTTTGAACTCGGCCGCTGCTGCGCCCGCTGGTGGCTATATCTATGCGTTGATCTTTGAAAGTCATGAGTTCGGGCTGTATCACAAGTGCCGCAGTGAGAGTGTCCCAGAAAAAGTAGTTGAATCCCTTCACCAGCGAAAAAAGTTTTGCTGCTAGTTGTGAGGCACGATAACGTTCCGCTTGTTCGTCGAGTCTCAAAATGAACTCGCGGGTCACCGGAACTTTGTTAGTTACATCCAGGGGAATCAGAGTAATTGGAACGCCCGTATCCAGCAACCGTTTGGCCGACCCTGGATCAGCATAGAAATTCCACTCCGCCGTTCCATCGTGTTCGGGCATCTCGACGTTTCCCTGAACCCCTATGGCGCCGCCCATGATGACGCAGCTTTCGACTTTGTCACGCAATTCCGGGCGCTCTTCCAGCACCGGAGCTACGTTGGTCAACGGACCCGTGCAGACCAGCGTCATCGGTGCCTTCGAATTACTGAGGCAGTCGCCTATTAGCACTTGAGATTTGCGCGGGCGAGTGGACTGGTAAGCTGGCTTAAGCTCATTGTCGCTAAAAATAGGCAGTTCGTTGATTATATAGGACTCTCGGCGCCAGTTGTCAGGAAATGGATGTTGAACTGGCTCTTCGCTATAGCCAATTTCCGCACCTTCCATATTGAGGAAAGTAGCAATCTTCACCAGAGCTTCAAACGATTGTTGTACGAAACAATCGCCGTCGGTGACAGTGATCGCCTGTAAAGAGACAGTCGGAGCCAACCACAGGAGCACTGTGCTCAGGATATCGTCGACGTGCCCGTCGTTGTCATGAATTACGGGTTTGGTCATTGGTGTGCCAAAACTATGCCCATTGATTACGGGGTACGTTTACTGCTGCTAATTTATCAGCTTGGCAGCATAGCAACACAACTGGACAGGAATAATGATAGAGAAGGTTATAGAATTCCCAATTCCATCTTGGCGTCTTCGGATGCCATGGTCCTGGCGTCCCATCTTGGAGACCACACAAGCTCAACTTTGACTTCTTTTGCCCAGGGCAGTTTCTTCACGACCTGGTGCACCTGCCCTTGAATCACTGCCCCAAGGGGGCACGCCGGACTGGTGAGCGTCATGCGAACCGTCACGTCACCGTCTTTCACCTCAACCCCGTAGACCAGCCCCAATTCAACGATACTGAGACCTATTTCGGGGTCAATCACCGTTCTTACTGATTCCAATACAAGGTCTTCCTGAAGTGTGGTCATTACTTTCTCCAACGGGTGCAAGTTGTCATTCAGTAGAGATGGCTTTAGCAGTCTCACCGCTGGCGGCGGAGTGAAGCGCTTCAATTAGCGTGTTCCAAGGTAGCAGTGCGCATTTAATTCGCACCGGATACTTCTTGACCCCCTGAAGCGCTTCGAGATCTTCGAACTCTTCCGGTACTGCTGTCTGTTCTCCCTTCAACATCATATTCTTGAAGGCATCAATCAATTCCTCAACTCGTTCAACAGGTAAGCCTTTTACCGCTTCAGTCATCATAGAACTAGATGCCGTATTAATTGAGCACCCGCGAGATTTTATTGAGATTCCCTCTACCTTTCCGTCTTTCACATCAAGGTAAAGAATCAGTTCGTCACCACAAAGCGGGTTCACGCCCTCTACAGAAAGTATAGAAGGTCCTTCGAGGACGCCCTGATTGCGCGGGTTGTGGTAATGATCGAGAATTGTCTCTCGATATAATTCATCTGCAAGCGACATGCCCAAGTACCTTTCGCGCCTTATCCAGAGCGCCGATTAGCAAATCTATTTCTTCTTCTGTTGTGTATACATAAAAGCTGGCACGAGCGGTGCCGGAAATATCCAGGTCTCGCATGAGCGGCTGGCAACAATGATGCCCGACGCGAATGGCAATCCCCTCTTCGTTTACTATCTGTCCTACATCATGTGGATGAACTCCACTCAAGTTAAAAGAAAATACCCCGGCCCGATCTTCCACTGTAGAGGGACCATAAAGTTTAATTCCAGGAATTTTAGAGAACTGCGCCAGTGCATATTGAGAGAGTTGTTTTTCATGGGCTCGAACATTATTCATGCCCAGTGCCTGTAGATAATCCAATGCAACTCCGGAAGCAATCACATCGGCAATATTTGGTGTTCCTGCTTCAAAGCGCCATGGCACCTGGTTTAGAATAACTCGATCGCGCCAGACTGAATTAATCATGTTGCCGCCATACATCTGTGGCGGCATTTCTTCCAGTATTTCGGCTTTCCCCCACAAAATTCCGACACCGGTTGGACCGAGCATTTTATGCATGGAAAAGGCGAGAAAATCACATTGAAGATCTTGCACTGATACAGGAAGGTGGGGAACAGCTTGAGCTCCGTCAACAAATACCACGGCACCGCTTGCATGAGCAATGGTACAGATCTCCGCCACCGGAACAATTGTGCCCAGCACGTTAGAAGTAAGTGTGACTGCAACTATTCTTGTGCGGCTATTAATGAGCCTTTTCACCGACTCAACATCAACTTTGCCGTCTTCGGTTACATCGCAATAAACAAGTTTTGCGTCGCGCTCTTTCGCCAGGGTCTGCCATGGAATCAAATTAGAGTGATGCTCAAGCGGCGTGAGCAAAATTTCGTCGCCCGCAAGAATGTGCTGTCGGCCATAGGTTGATGCAACCAAATTGACAGCTTCGGTAGTATTGCGTGTGAAGATAACCTCGCGAGCACTGGTGGCTTTGATGAAGTTACATACTTTCTCTCTAACACCTTCATATGCGGCTGTGGCTTCCTCTCCCAGGCTGTGAATGCCACGATGAATATTGGAGTTGTATCTGGAGTAATAATCAGTGATTGAGTCGATTACACATTGCGGTTTCTGCGACGTGGCTGCGCTGTCGAGATAAACCAGTGGCCGCCCGTTTACGATGCGATCCAAAATCGGAAAGTCTTTGCGTACTCTGGCAACATCTAACATCAGCAAGGTAGTCCTACATAAAGATTTCCATCACGCAGATCAACTGAGTATGTACATACTCCGCCGACTGCGGGAAGACAAAGAGCTTTTCCCGTTCTTATATCAAAACGAGCTCCGTGTCTGGGACATTCAATTTCGCCACCTTCGAGCAGTTCACCTTCGCCGAGCGGACCATTATCATGCGTGCACCGGTCATCCATCGCATAATATGTGCCGTCAATATTGCAAACCAGAAAACGCCGGCTTCCGTATTCAAATACCTTGGTGGTATTCGGCGGTACCTGATTTGCCTCACACAACTTGATGAATCGGCGGGTAGCATCGAGTGTCATTGGTCGAAATCCTCAAAGAAATCAGCTTGCGAAACTTCTCCGTGGATCTTTGCGGCCACGAGATCGCTCAACCAACTTTGAGCGGCTTCCAGTGAAAATTGCTCGACTACTTGACGGAAAAACCCCAGCACTACAAGTTCTTCGGCTTGTTGTTCGGTCAACCCGCGGCTTCTGAGATAGAAGATCTGCTCACGATCGACCGGGCCCACAGTGGCACCGTGCGAGCATTTTACGTCATCGGCCAGAATTTCCAGTTTAGGAATAGAATCCGCCCGGGCATTGCCGTCAAGCAGGAGATTCTTATTGGATTGATACGCATTGGTGCGTTGCGCAATTTTATCTACGCGCACGATACCCTGATAAACAGAACTGGAGTGATCGGTTAGCGCGACCCGGAAGGTAATGTTGGAAGTAGTGTCGGGTGCGGCGTGCCCCTGTATGGTATTGAAACTGTATTTTTCGTGTCCTGCACCAAGCACGACACCATAGACGTCGCTGGTCGCGCCAGGGGCATCAAGCTGCGTCGACAGATCCGACTTAACTTGTCGCCCGCCCATGGCTAGAGCCAGGGTCTCATAGCGTGCATCTCGGCTAACATGACAGTTCGATGTTCCGATCATGAACATGTTGTCCGAATAATCATGCACTTCAAGAAACCGCAGTTTTGAGTTGGCCCCGATATGTAGATCCGCATACTGGGCAATCAAATTTGACGGGCGGATTCCGTCGGTGATACTTATTTTTGCCCCGGGAGTGTAGACCAGGCTTGCACTACTGTTCTCTTCCGCGACCACCACAAGGTAAGGGAGCAACGCCGCAGGCACGGCTTCGGTGGAATCCAATTCGATGCCATAGAAAAACGGGAGTTCAATATGCACCCCTTTCGGAATGTACAGAAACAGCCCGCAATTGAACAAAGCTCGTGTGAGCAGGGTGAATTTGCCTTCCTCAGCAAGCCCGTCTGCGGGAGTGAGCGCGGGGCGAACCTTGTCGGCATGGTTCTTTACCGCCGTGAAGATATCGCAGAAGATAACGCCTTTCTTTGCGAGATCTTCGTCAAATACCAGGTGGCCACCGCTCGCGGTGCTTTGCACGAGCAAGCCGGACAGTTTATTGAAATGCTTGAGCCCTGTTTGAATTCTTACAGGCAGGTTGGCGGGTGCTTCGGTCGTAACCACGGGCGACGACAGGCTAAGTATTCGCATACCGGTGAGATCCAGAGCACCAATATCGGTTTGCCGCCAATCTTCATCTCGTTCGGTGGGATTTGGCTTCTGCAAATACAATTCGCGAGCTGCCAGTCTACAATCCACTAGCCATGCGGGCTCTCCCAGTCGAGATGCTAACTCTTCGACCGTCTCCCGAGCAATCGTTTCCCCCATTGTCAATTCCGCCATTCCTTTTATTTCAACCCGTAAAAATTCGATCGCTTACGCGTGCCCTTCTTCGCAGAGAACAGCTCAGTGAGGTTAGCCCACAGAGCCTTCCATATTCATGGCAATCAAGCGGTTCAGCTCAACTGCGTATTCCAGAGGGAGTTCCTTTGTGAAGGGTTCAAAGAAGCCATTCACAATCATGGTGGTCGCTTCTTCTTTGGTCAAACCGCGGCTCATCAGGTAAAACAACTGATCTTCACCGACTTTGGATACTGTGGCTTCGTGTTCGATGGTGGCGAACTTTTCGTCAATCTCCATGGTCGGGTATGTGTCCGACCGGGAGTTTTCGTCCATCAACAAGGCGTCGCAGCGTACCGATGACTTCACATTTGTCGCCCCGGGATACGCTTTAATGAGCCCGCGATAGGTGGTGCGCCCGCCATCTTTGGAGATGGATTTGGACACGATAATGGAGCTTGTATCGGGAGCGAAGTGCACCATCTTTGCACCGGCATCCTGGTGTTGACCGGCTCCAGCGAATGCTATTGAGAGAACTTCGCCGTGAGCACCTTTACCCATCAAGTAGATTGATGGATATTTCATAGTTAGCTTCGAGCCGAGGTTTCCGTCGACCCATTCGACCTTGGCATTTTCATACGCCACCGCTCGTTTAGTGACGAGGTTGTAGACGTTATTAGACCAGTTTTGAATGGTCGTATAGCGAATATGCGAACCTGGTTGCGCTATGAGTTCAACCACCGCTGAGTGCAGTGAATCGCTGGAATAGGTCGGCGCGGTGCATCCTTCGATATAGTGCACATAGCTGCCTTCTTCGGCGATGATGAGCGTGCGCTCAAACTGACCCATATTTTCCGTGTTGATGCGGAAGTAGGCTTGCAGTGGAATCTCCACCTTCACCCCTTTGGGCACTAGAACAAAGCTGCCACCCGACCATACGGCGGTATTGAGCGCCGCAAATTTGTTATCGGCCGAGGGGATAATTGTGCCGAAATATTTGCGCACCACGTCTTCGTGTTCGCGCAATGCCGTGTCCATATCCAGGAAGATAACGCCTTGCTTTACCAGGTCTTCGCGTATGGAGTGATAAACCACTTCCGATTCATACTGCGCTGTAACTCCAGCCAGAAACTTACGTTCTGCTTCAGGAATACCGAGGCGATCGAATGTTTTCTTGATGTTCTCTGGAACTTCGTCCCAGTCGCGCCCTTGTATGTCTGTGGCGCGCACAAAATAGTGGATGTTTTCAAAGTCGATGTCATCGAGCATTTTCGAGTTGCCCCAGCGAGGCATCGGCTTCTTCAAGAAGATGTCCAATGCGCGCAAGCGGGTCTTTAGCATCCACTCGGGTTCGTTCTTCATTTTTGAAATGCGGGTAACTATATCTCGAGTCAAGCCTTTGGCGGACTTGAACGTATAGTCTGCTTCTTCCATGTGAAAGCCATATTTGTAATCGGCTTTCGCTGCCCGCAGGAAATCATTAGAGCTGCTGAGTTCGGCTACCATATCGTCCTCCTTAGGGCTCACAGCGCGCTGCCCGCTAGTTCGGGCGCAATCTGGTCGTATCCGTGAGCTTCCAGCTCACGAGCCAGGTCACTGTCGCCGGATTTGACAATCCGACCGCCCTGCATGACGTGTACAAAATTAGGGGTGACATAGTCGAGCATGCGCTGATAGTGCGTGATGAGAAGAATTGCACGATCGGCTGTTTTTAGCGTATTTATGCCTTCGGCCACCGTGCGAAGGGCATCAATATCAAGACCGGAATCGGTTTCATCTAACAGTGCCAGCTCGGGTTTTAAGAGAGCCATTTGCAGAATTTCTAACTTCTTTTTCTCTCCACCTGAGAAACCGTCGTTGACGTACCGGGAGAGGAACTCATCTTTAATGCTGAGGTTAGCCATTAATTGTTTGAGTTCTTTGCGAAATTCTTTAACTGGCAGATCTCCACCGCGTCGACCTTTGACCGTTGTGCGCAAGAAGTTTGAAACGGATACGCCGGGAATCGCCACCGGATATTGAAATGCCAGGTACATGCCAGCTCGAGACCGCTCATCGGTGGTCAATTCGAGTAGATTTTGCCCGTGATAGAACACTTCACCTTCAGTAACTTCGTACCGGGGATGCCCCATCAGCGTGTAAGACAGCGTGGATTTACCAGAACCGTTTCGGCCCATGAGAGCATGAACTTCTCCGGCGTTTACGGTGAGGTCTACCCCTTTGAGGATTTCCTTCCCATCCACCGCTACGTGGAGGTTTCGTATTTCAAGTATCGCCTTAGTCGCCATTTTGCGTTTTCAACCTTAAATTTGTAGGTTCACCGGTCTGCTTGGTTAGGTCGGTGAACCGCTTCTCCCCGCTGTCATTTTCTGCTTTCTCACAAGGGCTCTTCAATGTGTAAACATACAGACAGTGTTTGTCAGATCCCAAGCCAATTGGCTTTTGTAGATATAATAGTATCAAATATATCTCAATTGCTCCACGAGCTTAAGGATGATTTCCAAGGGTTGTGGAGTGGGATAATTGGGAAAGACTAGCATTTGAGAGCCCCGGCAATATAGAGATAGGCGTTTAGATGGTTACATCTCAGCTGAGCGAAAATCCTGAAAACACCCATCAGGCAGTACTTTTCTACCTGAAACGCCGTAGTGAAATGACTGTTTCCGATCTTTGCGGAGTGCTGGGCATCACCTCCATGGCAGTTCGCAGACATATCGTTGGTTTGCAAAAGGAAGGGCTAATTGAATGCCGGCTGGTCAGGCAGTCAAGGGGGCGCCCGACCTACAAGTATCGTTTAACCGCCAAAGCCGAGTCTCTCTTTCCCTCTGCCCTCAACAATCTTGCCTTTGAGCTGCTTGACGCGGTCTATGAGGCTCGCGGACACGAGGGTGTCATGGATTTGCTCAAGTTGAGGCAAGAAGCGCTGTTGAGGAAGTACAGCCCGCATCTGCAGCAGCTTGACCTGGAATCACGGGTGAGAGAGGTCTGTAAAATATTCTCAGATAACGGTTATATGACGGAATGGTCACAATTGCCCGGCGGCCAGTTTCTTATTTATCAGCGTCACTGCGCGGTTCATAACCTGGCCTCCCAATATCAGCAAATTTGTGTTCTTGAGACGCAGCTCATCGAGCAGCTGCTGGGGGTGAGCGTGGCTCGTCAACAGCACATACTGAACGATGACCCGGTCTGTGGTTACCTGGTGGGTATCAATGTGGACGCTTCAGACGGGGTTGCCGCCAGGGTTGTGGGTGATGGTATTTAGTCGGATTCGTTATCCGGCCTCGCTTAGACGGTCCAAATTTATGCCAAGATTCCTGGTGGATAACGAAAGCACTGACTGAAAGACAAATTACTGTTGAAAGCCACTGCGCTGCTTTTTCCTCA